>NZ_KV799965.1:3525-4489 GCF_001810105.1 Neisseria sp. HMSC068C04 | reverse complement strand
GTTTTTCCGTACCCGACATGCCGTTAATGCTCCGTGGGCCTTGGCGAATGGTGCGGTAGCCTGTAATTTTAAAGATTTTTGCCAATGCGCTTTTTTCCGGAGCGATATCCCGTTGCAGCAGCGTCGGTTCGCCTTTCTTAAGCTCGTCACCATGCATGATTTCCAGACTCATATCGTGTTGCTTGGCAAATTCGACAGTGGTATGCGCTGTAAACGGTTTTTTGCCATCGTCCGCAATAAAACCGCCTATCAGGCAGATACCATGCCGATTTGGCACTTCAAATTCTTGCCGTATCCGCAGGTTATTCAGAAAATCTTGGCGGAATTTTTTCTCAATGCCATCTATCAATTCTTTCTCTTTGGCTTTCCAGTTGGCAGGAGCTTTTTTATTATCAGCTGGGATATAGAAAAAACTGCGTACGATATAGGCATCGTTAGTATCCAGCTTAAAATATAAATCGGCTTCATAGGGCATACCGTCCTTCCCGATAATGTTTTCCCAATGAAATCCCCCGCGCGTTACCTGCATCATCGCTTGCCCTGGAATTAGAGTACGGGTGTCAACAACAATTTTTGTTCCTGCTCTACCATTTTGTTTAAACTCGTTGATATTCCTAACATTTCTATTCCAGTCGTTAAACATAACCATCACGCTCCAGCCGTTGTAATCAATGTGTGTACTTCCGTGACGACGCTTAGACGGCAAGCGCAATTGATAGCGGCCGCTGCAATAGGGCTGTTCGGTCCAGTAGGCGGTGTCAATGATGGGCGGACTGCCTGCGGCCCGGGCGGGGACGGCGGCGGAAAGGAGGAGTGCCGTGATGAGGGGGAGGCTGCGGGTCATGAGGTTTCCTTTCATTTGCGGCGGGCGGTATCGGCTTTTCAGACGGCCTCCCCGTCCGTATTGTTTATTTAACCGGCTTCAACGTCGGCAGTACGGTGTCCCAGATAGCGAGGATTTCGG
>NZ_KV799965.1:0-3425 GCF_001810105.1 Neisseria sp. HMSC068C04 | reverse complement strand
GTTTTTCCGTACCCGACATGCCGTTAATGCTCCGAGGGCCTTGGCGGATGGTACGGTAGCCTGTGATTTTAAAGATTTTTGCCAATGCGCTTTTTTCCGGAGCGATATCCCGTTGCAGCAGCGTCGGTTCGCCTTTCTTAAGCTCGTCGCCATGCATGATTTCCAGACTCATATCATGCTGCTTGGCAAATTCAACAGTAGTATGCGCTGTAAACGGTTTTTTGCCATCGTCCGCAATAAAACCGCCTATCAGGCAGATACCATGCCGATTCGGCACTTCAAATTCTTGACGTACCCGCAGGTTATTCAGGAAATCTTGGCGGAATTTTTTCTCCATACCATCTATCAACTCTTTCTCTTTGGCTTTCCAGTTAGCAGGGGCTTTGCCATGATCCGAAGGAATACGGAAATAACTCCGTACGATATAGGCATCGTTATTATCTAACTTAAAATACAAATCAGCTTCGTAGGGCATACCACGATCCTTGATAATATGCTCCCATTCAAAATCTCTACGCGTTACCTGCATCATCGCCCGTCCTGGAATTAGAGTACGGGTGTCAACAACAATATCGGTCCCATCTCGACCATTTTGCTTGGTCTCATTGATGGTGCTAACGTTTCTCTTCCAGTCGTTAAACAGAACCATTACGCTCCAGCCATTGTAATCAAGGTGTGTACTGCCGTGACGGCGATGGGACGGCAGGCGCAATTGATAGCGCCCGCTGCAATAGGGCTGTTCGGTCCAGTAGGCGCTATCGATAGATGAAGAAGCAGTAGTCATTGAGGAATTCCTTTCTGTAAGTGGAGAAACGGCAGGGGCGCATGCAGTAAGCAGAGAAACTGTCAGCAATACAGTAGCAATCGGTTTCATCATAAACTCCTTTCAGGGATTAATCTTCCTGTCCGCGTAAAGCGACAGATTCTAAAACAGCAAACAAAGCATCATGACGGGTTTCATCAAGATTATATGAAGAACCATGCTCGTAGCCGCCTACATTTTTATCTCCGGTTACCAATACATCTCTTCTATCAAAAAAACCTTGGGTAATCGGCGCTTCTCCCGAAGCAGTAGGGACGGTACCATCTCCTCGGTCTTCCCTCGTTTTTTTGGCAAGGTGAAGAAAGTAATCTTCACCCCTCAGTTTCATTTTTACCGTACCCCTAGGCCCGGAATCTTCAGGCTTAGTCAATACCGCCTCGATTAACTCTTGCTTAGTCAAGTCTCCAGGGAAATTCCTATCACTCACCCATTTAATAGTATCCCAAGTGAGGTGGTCTTTACTGTCGCAAAAACTGATTCGGGTTTTATTGTCATCAGTCAAATAATAAGTAGCATGTGTATGCTGATATCTTTGTACTATATTAAAATTATCCTCAAAAATATCCTCATCCGTTCTATCTTTTTGAAAGATGGTCTTTGCACCATTCGGATTAAAATTAATGTAGTCTATCTGCTCTTCTTGTTGCCCGTCATTAAGATTTTTGGGCTTGGTCGGCCACAAACCAAACCATTTATCATAATTTTGATAAAGCTCCTCAGTATTGAAACTGAAGCGTATATTTTTGCCCTTATCATCTGCCACATGAAGCCAAGCATTGGGATCGCTTACATTATCTCCATTAAAGCGGCAGGGGGTATAATTCGGCCAAGGAGTCAGCTGCATGGCACCAGGCGAATTGAGCAAAATGGGGGAAGTTGCGCGCGAAGTAAAACCCAGCACCCCTGCAAAACCTGCATCTTTCAATGCATTTAACCATAAAGTCGGCATGAAGTATTCATAAAAATGGCGCGGTGGCGGTTCATTACTAAATCCTGCCCTTAACCGTTTATAAAAAGCAGGAGAACCCGTAGCGGGCATAACATTATGAAAAATACCGCAGATTTTATCAGCGTTTTTAGTACCAGCTGGCTCATCACTGGTTGCCTGCTTTGCATATGCACGCGTTACCAAACCGCCCATAGAATGGGTAAGAATCAAAAATTGCTCACTATTGCATTCTTCCAATGCGCGCTGGATCCTGCTATTCAAGTCACTAGGACCAAAGGAGAAATTGGTACCATCCTCTTTTTTTGATTCCAAATACTCTAAAGACTTCGTATGGTACCCAGTCCCCGATTCAGCATTGTCACGCAACCAGTTGTAGCCGCATATATAGACAGGAAACTGATAATTCACTACTTTTTTCAGCCATTCCGCCAATATTTTCTGCGCTTCAACGCTAGACTCTTGTTCAGACAGAGGCTTTTCTAATTTTGGCTGCTCTTTGTTTCGATTGATGATATATCGATCTATCCTTGCCAATACGGCTTTCCAAGGCTGCGTATCTTTTTTCTGAGTAACAAAATTTTCATAATCACTATCACTCAAGCAATGCGCTCCATTTTGATTTCCATTGCTGGTTTTAGCAACATCTCGAATATCTTGAGCCAAATTATTCAGATTATTTTCTAAAAAAACCGTGAACTCTTGATAAGAATCAGCATGAACCGTTCCCCAGCCTCGAAAACGCAATTCTTCTTCTGTCAACTCGTTTTGATGGGGTTCCCCATTTTCCCATCTCTCTTTCCATTCTTCATATTTCTTTTGCTCATTGCTAATTTTCCAAGAATCAGAAGAGTGACTTTTTTGCAGCTGTGCCATTTTTAGATTGTGTCTGTGCTCACCGGCCTTTAAAATCTTATCTTTCAATCGTTTTGTATTGATTATTATAGGATTTTTAGGAATATGTGTTATCGGCCCTCGCCAATCGACGGCAGTCAATTCTTGATGAATTTCACGATGACGTGCTTTTACCCTACGAAACAGACCATCTTTAAACGCTGCACCTATTGATTTTAATAGACCGTTTGGCGGCATCCATGACTTTTCTACTGTCTCCTTCTTGAGTTCCTCCCAGTCCTTGTCCTGATTCTCCTCTCCGTTTTCAACGTCTTTTGCTGGTTCTCCCGATTCAGATTTTTTACTGGGCTTTACCCAACCGTTTCGATATTGCAGATTGGAGCCCATAATGCCGGGGAGAAGCATAATCGGCATATAGCGGGCAATCTCCATCTGACATTTTTGCTGATCTTCCGTAGATGTCATCCTCACTTGCGCAGTCGGATTGCCGTTTTTATCCAATGTCGGATTTAATTTAATATTTGGTTCACTCATTTCTTCTTGTCCTTAGGCAAAAGAGTCAAGGTAAATTTTTCCATAGTAGAATCATTGCGCTGAATACCGGTACTGCCATTTGCATCCGTAGTCCCCCGTATTTTGGTACCGTCAGCACGTGTTAAAACAAATCGGCGGTTTGCAATCGGGCTTCCATTTGGAGTGGTAACGATTACTTCCTGATCAAATTTGGATTTAGGCATATTATTAAACATGTGGCTCAAGCTCTGCGGCCCATTCACCACCAACGGCGCCCTCACCCGCACC
>NZ_KV799964.1:3065-9123 GCF_001810105.1 Neisseria sp. HMSC068C04 | reverse complement strand
ACGGCCAAGATTTCCAAGTGGAAAGATATAAATAAATTCAACGCGGCCAAAAGCCAGGTAAATTTTTAATTTATTGAAAATAAAACATAAATTAAAACATCAAATCCATTCAAAACAAAACAAACACCCCGAATGAGTCGGGGTGCGTATTCTTGCAATGTCAAGAAATGTAAAGTTATTTGACTGTGCAATACACTATCTTTGCTTTATAGCAAACTCAAAATTTAAGCCACGAAATCCAACCCTATGTCCAGCGAACGGCTGCTGTGGGTCAGATAGCCGAGGGCGATGCCGTCCACGCCGGTTTGTGCCACGCGCTTCAGGCGGTCGAAGCCGATGCCGCCCGATGCTTCACAATAGATGGTGTGTGTGTGGGCGGTTTGTATGTGGCAGCGGTTTGCCGCTTCTTTCAAGGTTTCGTCGTCCATGTTGTCCAGCAAAATCCGTTCCGCACCCGCCGCGATGGCTTCATCCAGTTGTGCCAATGTGTCCACTTCGATTTCCACGCAGGTCAACGGTCCAACTGCTTGCTTTGCCTGCCGTACGGCTTGGGCGATGCTGTCGCAATAGGCAAGGTGGTTGTCTTTGATGAGTACGGCGTCGTCCAAACCCATGCGGTGGTTCACGCCCCCACCTGCTCTGACGGCATATTTTTGCAGGACGCGAAGCAGTGGGATGGTTTTGCGGCTGCACACGATGTCCACATTGTAACCGGCAACTTCGGCTACTGCGCGAGCGGTGGCGGTGGCGATGCCGCTCAGATGCGTGAGGTAGTTGAGCGCGGTTCGTTCAGCGGCAAGCAGTGCGCGAGCGTTGCCTTCGACGGCGGCAAGCGTCTGACCTGCGCGGACGGCTTGTCCGTCTCGGATTTTGGCTTGGAAACGGACGGACGGATCCATCGTTTGAAAGGCGAGGCGCGCCAAGTCCATGCCTGCGATGACGCCGTCTTTGCGGCTGACGAGGAAGAGTTTGGCAGTTTTGTCGGGCGCGATGACGGTGGCGGACGTAATGTCGCCGCGCCTGCCCAAATCTTCGCTCAAGGCTCGTTCTACCATGGGACGCAACAGGGTATCGGGTAGAGGAAGAAGATTGTTTTCAGACGACATGAAGTTTCCTTTGTTGGAAAAATATTGATATTGCACCGATGAGGCAAAATTTAATTTGAGGCCGTCTGAAAATCACTTAGCGGCCACCCAGTGGCAGTCCGATATCAGAAATCAGCTGATCGGGCAGGACATCGTCGCGGAAGCGGTAAAGCTGCGCAGGACGGCCTTTGCTGCCTGATACGCCGATATCCGACGGCTCGATAAGGTTTTGCTGCTGAATCTGGCGGCGGAAGTTTTGCTTACGCAACAATCGGCCGCTGATGGCTTCGACGCTGTTTTGCAGTTGCAGCAGTGTAAATTCGGGCGGCATCAGTTCGAAAATCACGGGGCGGTATTTGATTTTGGCGCGTAGGCGGGATAAGGCTGTCGCCAGTACACGGCGGTGGTCGTGGCGCATGGGCTGCCCCGTGAGCGCGAAATCAATGTTTGCCTGCGGCTCGGCGGCTTCCGCTATCAGGCCGCTTTCATACAGCATTTCATAGCGTTGCAAAACGTATTCTTCCGACCAGTTTTCCGGTTCGACCCCCCAGCACAAATGAATGCGCTTGAGCCGCTTCTGACGCATTTCCTCCGTATCCGCCGAGTTTGCCCAAATGCGCAGGCGGCTGACGATGGTCTCATGTTGCCTACCGGCGCTACGCAAATCTTCCCACGGAAAATAGCAGTAGCAGTCCTGCCATTTCGCATCGGGATGCAGGATGTTGTCGGCCGCCTCGCGCACCAGTCCCAAATAGCTGACGTATAAGACAGGCAGTCCTTGTTCATTTTGGCGGCTCGTATCTACAAACGTATAAAGCTGTTCTACATAGCCCATAGGCTGTGATGTCTGTTTGGCAACCCACATCCTGACTCCTGCTTGCAGAGAGTGGCGAAGTGGTGCAAGCAAGCCATTGGGTAATAGCTCTCCTTGGGCAACTGTCAAAACCCTCAAGCTGCCGTTTGTAATGGCGATCAGGACAGGAACAAGCTCGACGATACTTTGCGGATTGGCCGCTGTTTCAGGATAGGCATCCATGCGTGGCTTTCATTCAAGAGAAAACCTTATTGTAAACCAAAGCGGTTTTCAGACGACCTTGCATATTATACTCAAGTTGAGCATAATATAAAAATATTTCAAAATATAAACGGCAAACCTTCATGCCGTCTGAAAAACAGCTACAAGGAAACATCATGCAAACCGCCGCCCGCCGCTCGTTCGATTACGATATGCCCCTCATTCAAACGCCGACTTCTGCCTGCCAAATCCGTCAGGCGTGGGCGAAGGTTGCCGACACGCCCGACCGCGAGACTGCAGGCCGTCTGAAAGATGAAATCAAGGCTTTGCTGAAGGAGAAAAACGCGGTCTTGGTGGCGCATTATTATGTTGATCCGCTGATTCAGGATTTGGCTTTGGAAACAGGCGGATGCGTGGGCGATTCGTTGGAAATGGCGCGCTTCGGCGCGGAACACGAAGCCGGTACATTGGTGGTGGCGGGTGTGCGCTTTATGGGCGAGAGCGCGAAAATCCTCTGCCCTGAAAAAACGGTGCTGATGCCTGATTTGGAAGCGGAATGTTCTTTGGATTTGGGTTGTCCCGAAGAAGCGTTTTCAGCGTTTTGCGACCAACATCCCGACCGTACGGTGGTAGTGTACGCCAACACTTCCGCCGCCGTGAAAGCGCGTGCCGATTGGGTGGTAACCTCTTCGGTGGCATTGGAAATCGTGTCGTATTTGAAATCGCGCGGCGAGAAACTGATTTGGGGGCCCGACCGCCATCTCGGCGACTATATCCGCCGCGAAACGGGTGCGGATATGCTGTTGTGGCAAGGTTCGTGCATCGTCCATAACGAATTCAAAGGGCAGGAGCTGGCGGCGTTGAAGGCGGAGCATCCCGACGCGGTGGTGCTGGTTCATCCCGAATCGCCGCAAAGCGTCATCGAACTGGGCGACGTGGTCGGCTCGACCAGCAAACTGCTCAAAGCCGCCGTATCTCGTCCCGAAAAAAAATTCATCGTGGCGACCGATCTGGGCATCCTGTACGAAATGCAAAAGCAGGCGCCCGACAAAGAATTTATCGCCGCACCGACGGCGGGCAACGGCGGAAGCTGCAAAAGCTGCGCGTTCTGCCCGTGGATGGCGATGAATTCGCTGGGCGGCATCAAATACGCCCTGACAAGCGGACACAACGAAATCCTGTTGGACAGAAAGCTGGGCGAAGCCGCCAAACTGCCTTTGCAGCGTATGCTCGACTTCGCGGCAGGACTCAAACGCGGGGATGTGTTCAACGGTATGGGACCCGCCTGATTTGCCGTCAATATTGCCCGTTTCAGACGACCTCACAAACAAGGACAACACCATGCAAACCGATTGCGACGTATTGATTGCCGGAAACGGGCTGGCGGCACTGACGCTCGCCCTGTCGCTGCCTGAATCGTTCCGCATCGTTATTTTGTGCAAAAACCGGCTGGACGACACCGCCAGTCGTCATGCGCAAGGCGGGATTGCGGCGGCGTGGTCGGGAGAGGACGACATCGAAAAACACGTTGCCGATACTTTGGAAGCGGGCGCGGGTTTGTGCGACGAAGCTGCCGTCCGCACCATCCTGTCGCAGGGCAAACCGGCAATCGAATGGCTGCTGGCGCAGGGCGTGGCGTTCGACTGGAATCATAATGACTTGCACCTGACGCGCGAAGGCGGACATACCTGCCGCCGAATCGCCCACGTTGCCGACTACACGGGCGAAGCTGTCATGCAGAGCCTGATTGCCCAAATACGCCGCCGCCCGAACATCCGCGTTTGCGAGCGGCAGATGGCGTTGGATGTTCAAACCGAATCGGACTCAGCGTGCGGACTGACCGTCCTCGACCGCCGAACGCAAGAAACCTACAGCATCCGTGCCAGCCATACCGTACTCGCAGGCGGCGGCCTCGGGCAGATTTACGCCGCCACCACCACGCCGCCCGAATGCACGGGCGACGCCATCGCCATGGCGATACGCGCAGGCTGCGCAGTCGAAAACCTCGAATTTATCCAATTCCACCCCACAGGCTTGGCAAGGCCGTCTGAAAACGGACGCACCTTCCTGATTTCCGAAGCCGTGCGCGGCGAAGGCGGCATCCTGACCAACCAAGCGGGCGAACGGTTTATGCCGCATTACGACCGCCGCGCCGAACTCGCATCGCGCGACATTGTTGCCCGCGCCATCGCCGCCGAAATCGCCAAACAAACGCAAGATTTCGTCTCACTCGATATCAGCCATCAACCCGCAGAGTTCGTCCGTCAGCATTTCCCGTCCATCCATCGACACTGTTTATCCCAATGCGGTTTGGACATCACGCGCCAAGCCATCCCCATCCGCCCCGTACAACACTACACCTGCGGCGGCATCCAAACCGACCCCAGCGGCAGAACCTCCCTGCCGCAGCTCTACGCCTTAGGCGAAACCGCCTGCACAGGGCTGCACGGAGCCAACCGCCTCGCCAGCAACTCCCTGCTCGAATGCGTCGTGACCGCCAGGCTTGCCGCCCAAACCATCGCGGACGGACAAGCGTTCCAAACCGAACCATTCCAAAGGCCGTCTGAAAGCCCCTCCGCCGAAATAGACATCTTTTCAGACGGCCTCCAAAACGTATTCAGCCGCCCCACCCTGCAAGCGTTCAACCAACACCATCTAGGCATTCTCCGCAACGATACCGGCCTACGCTTCGCCATCGCCCAACTGCAGTTTTGGAAGCAAAATCAAGGCGATCCGCACACAACGTCCGAATACGAAAACCGCAACTTACTCGAATGCAGCCTCGCCGTAGCCCAAGCCGCATACAGACGGAGACAGAACATCGGAGCACATTTTAATAGTGATTGTTAAGGCTGATAGTGAAAACATTTCTCTAATAAATAATGTCATTGATTGAAAAAGCAAAGGTTCACACATGATTAAGGAAAGATTGAAAGAAAGTAGGAGAAACGGTGGAAACTAAAATGCAGGGATTGACAGTAGTTATAAGTGATAATAACTAATCAACAATGGTCTTTGCATTTTGTAGAGAGAAAAAAAGATAGGATTAATGAAATAAGACCATCTGAACAGTTTTGAATAAGTTCAGCACAATTCACAATCTTTTCCCTACTCTATTTCGTCAGACTACTATTAATGATAGGTTCACAGTGAAATTAAACAGCCGAATTTATATTAAAATCTATTGATTTTATACTAAAATTTGGAGTACTATACGGAATCTTTTAAGATTAACTAATAGTTAACAAATAGGAATAAACAACGGCGATTGTTAGGTATAGGAAAAACTACATAATTTATATTATGTTAAATTCATAATACTAGTATTTTAGCCTGCTAGCTGATGTTTCTCTCAGTAGTACAACCACTTACAGTATTCAAAAACAAAGGTCGTCTGAAATCTTAGACGACCTTTTGTTCTACACTACATCAACGTTCACCCTTTAAAACTTGGGTTCTTTCTGTAAATAAGGCAGTAAATCGGGATCCTGATAGCCCTCATCGATTTTATAACCCTTGCTGACCAGCATGGCTTCCTCTTTTTTACGTTTTGCCAATTCGATGTTTCGGTAGCGTTGCCAGTACTCCGGCAGGCTGGAGCTGATTTTGTCCATTTCTTTTTGAAGTTTATCGATGTCATAACCGTCAGGGATAAATGTGTGATATATATCATTTCGGGTGCTGTAGCGCGCGGTCGTAAATGAAATCCTCATCATATACTGTCCCCATTCTTTAAAACTTAATGTTTTATTAATGTCGTCTAAATCTTCTTGGTCTTTGACTGTTGCGTCAAATAAAATCGTCATTTCAACACCATCCAAATAAAAGTCTGCGATAAAGCCTCCTTGTCTTATCACGCTATACCATGAATCGAAATCGGGAACTGCACCGGGATCGGTAATATTACCCAAGCCAAAATTTTCCTCATCTTGGAAATATCTGATGGCATCTTTACCTG
>NZ_KV799964.1:0-2965 GCF_001810105.1 Neisseria sp. HMSC068C04 | reverse complement strand
GGCGGATAAGTTCGCCGGCACTGATGCCGCTGTTTAAAACAATATCATTTACTCCCTCTCCCTCGGGTTCGGAACGTACCGATCCCATGGCGGTAAAAGTATGCGGAATAGTCAGGTCATGGCCGCCATGGCGGATGGTGACAACTCCCAATTGTTTCGACGGCCACTTCAAATCTAAAAAGCCGACCAGTTCGCCTGCGGTATGGTGATCCGCCACCGCTCCTGCCTTCTTGAAGCTTTCCGGCCCTTTTTTGCCCAATTGCAAAGTGACTTCCTGCGGCATGATTTTCTCCTGCGCCGACAGTCGGGCGGCACCCAATAACAAAGCCATAACGCTTATAACGATAAGAAAGGATTTGAAGTGTATACTGCGAAGTAATGAACCTATCATGGTTATTCCTTTTTTATACGGACAGTGCAATCTTTTATTTCACCATCAAACAGGTTGAGATCTTTGGGCTTTTAATCCAACTTATACTTAATAAAAACAAAAAAATGCGGGCAGAAGGTTCCCGCATTTTGTTTGCCTATATCCCGCTTCCCCGACTCATGTTTTTAAGGCGCTGCTCACGGCTGATAAAGGGTAAATCACTAATTTGAGGAATGCCCACATGATTCACAATAGGCAGCAATCCTAAATGGTGAAGCTCTTGTTCGATGACGGCAGCCACTTTACGCATTTCAGGGTTCTCAAAGTCGTAGGGCTGCTCGGTGCTAATAATGATACTGCCTCTATTCGGAAGATAGATAACCTCGTTTGCACTGGGTACTTCCTCTGGCAAGATTTCGGCAGGTAGAAAGGAAAACCATTCTAAAGCCATCCGTTTTTTGTAAAGGGAAAATGGCCGGACTCTCGAAGGGTAAAAGCGGTTTATTCCTCGAAACCGGCAATGTGGCAGATATTTATCCAAATAAAAGAATATCCATTCTTTTATCAAGGCTTTATCAATGTCGGATTCATTCATCAAAAAATAATGTCCTGAAACAACCGAACCATCAGCTCTTGGGAGTAAATCTAGCTTAAACAAACCGTGTCGTTTTTCTATTGGATGATGTTTATCCTCATATTTATGCCATTCCTTATAGGACACATTCAGCCAGTTAAGGTCGAATATCTCGGGCACATGCCGTACTTCTTCCGAAGTCAGTGCAAAATCCTTCATGAGTGCAAGATCGGTAAGAGGCAGAGGAAACTCGACGTATTTGTCTTTATAGTTGTGATTGTAGTTTTTACTGGTCTTGATCACCGGATAGCTTTTGCCTTTCAAATTGACCATGCCGTTTTTGATATTTCTACGTTCTGTCAGCAGTTTTATTGTGACCGTATCGTTGCATACAAATAATTCCTGGAGGTGTTCTTTTTGAAAGGCCAGCATATCCTTGAATACTCGATCGAGGGATTGATGCATAACAATAAAATACATAGTGAAATCGATTTTTTTCATTTAGTTATCCTACTATTTTATGGATGAGTGAAAAGTCTGCATCTAGAATTTATAATGCACCATTGGAAAAACACAGCTCTCGGCATAAATTTTCGCCTTACCAACTCATGCTTATGGCTTACTACACAATCGCACTTGCACTTCCTACGCTCATCATGTAAACCATTTAGTACTTTAGTTGCTGCATCACTCAACGCTAAAATTCGAATTCATTTTTCAGCGACAGGTCGCCCATCGGCAGTTCGAACATCAGTTACATCTATAGGATAAAGGCCAGGAACAACAATGCCATCTAAATTAAATACTACAGGATCGACTTTAACTTCTTCATGTTTGGCTTCAAAAATACTACTCGACACCTTTAATCCGATGTAGGTAGAGTCTCCATTTTGGTATGCTTTCCTTAATTCTTGACTTGCACGATATGCAACAACTGCAGAATATAGCGCCATACCCAAAAAAATGCGTCGGCAACTGGAACAGCCATACTTAGTCCCCCTGTCTCATGGTATCAAATGTTTCCATGTCCAAATGCTTCCATTTGTATTCGCTAATGAAATCCCACAACATTTGGTCTTTTGAAACAACTTTCCCCCATGCATCACTAATGTTTTTTCCTAGGCATTCTTTAAGTGGACGGCTTACATCATCTGGCGAAAATGCAGAAACAATAATGTAGTCTTTAATTGCATATTCCAACCCTAGCAAAACAGCTTCATTATATAGTGATGAAAATTTTGAAAAATCGTTTAGTAGAGATTCCATCTCCTCTTCTTTCTCAAGATCCTTCAGACTGTTAAAAATTCTCTGCTTTTCTGCATCATGATCTATATCATCTAAATAGCTGCAATTTAAATCAAGCATTATTTATATCCTTTCTAAAAGTAATTGCTATGTTTTCAATATCATCCCAAATATGCCATACCAAGAAAGGTCGCCAAAATTCTTGAATACCATCTTCTGGCCAAATATTCTGTAAGCGTAAGAATACTATCGGATCATACAAGCGTACAAGAGCTATCCTGCCATTTTTTAAACGACCTGTCAGATAGTGTTTAATATGCTTTTGTAATTCATAAATATCAGTAATACTACTTTCTATAAACATAAAACTTCTAAACTGTTCTAATGGTATTTGTTCCTTTAACACCCGTATCAAATCTTCCCATTGCTGATGGGATTGGATCGCAAATAGCATCGGTCTCAGAGATTTATATTCATCTTCTGGCAGGTCTGCAAACAGAGAGCAGCGATTTGAACTTTTTAACACATTCATAAAATTTCGATGTTTCTGCTCAAAATTACCTGGATCAAATAAAACATAAACTGAATTTTCCGAAAAATTGGGTGAAAATGACAGGTTTGCACCATATTCAATCCTTTGGACGCAAAACATAAATGCTCCTTTCCATATTGGCAGTATATAAACAATTTTTGGAAATTTTAGGATACATCGGCAATTTAAAAATCATTTCTTTAGCCCCACTCACCACCAACGGCGCCCTCACCCGCACCACCTT
>NZ_KV799963.1:0-1381 GCF_001810105.1 Neisseria sp. HMSC068C04 | reverse complement strand
GAAAAAGGAATTTTGCAAAGGTCTCGGCCTTTTGAATTTGACCCTCGCTTTAATTTATATTGTTGGCGCTTGTTTTTTGGTATGATGTTTCTTTGATTCTTTTATATCAGCCTCGAGTTTGCTATGTCTGTCTATACCAGTGTTTCCGACGCTCAAATGCGTGATTTCCTACTGCAATATGATTTGGGAGATTTTGTTTCTTTGCAGGGGATTGCTCAAGGAATTACTAATAGTAATTATTTTTTGACAACTTCAACCGGTCGTTATGTATTGACTGTTTTTGAGGTTTTGAAATCAGAAGAACTGCCTTTCTTTCTGGAACTAAACCAGCATTTGAGTCTGAATGGTGTTGCCTGCGCTGCTCCGATTGCTCGTAAAGATGGCGGACTGCATTCTATTTTGGCCGGGAAACCGGCTTGTTTGGTTACTTGTTTGAATGGTTCAAATACCGGTTGGCCAACCGAAGCTCAATGTTTTCATACTGGTGCTATGCTGGCCAAAATGCATTTAGCCGGTCAAGACTTTCCTTTAAAAATGAAAAATCCTCGTTATGATGACTGGTGGCATGATGCCTGCACTCAGTTGCTGCCTGTTTTAGATTTTGAGGATGCCGCACTGCTTCAATCTGAAATAGCTGCTTTAGATGAAAATCTGGGAGAGCATTTACCTTCCGGCATTATCCATGCCGATTTATTTAAGGACAACGTATTGCTTAATGGAGATGAAGTTTCCGGCTTTATTGATTTCTATTATGCATGTAACGGTAATTTCATGTACGACCTGGCAATTGCGGTTAACGATTGGGCACGAACAGCTGATAATAAATTAGACACAGTCCTTTATGATGCCTTTACCAACGGCTATGAAAGCGTACGTCCTTTATCTGATGAAGAACGCGCATATTTCCCTACTGCACAAAGAGCCGGATGTATTCGTTTTTGGGTATCGCGCCTGCTTGATTTCCATTTCCCTCAATCAGGAGAAATGACATTTATTAAAGATCCAAATGCATTTAGGGATTTATTATTGAGTCTTAATGAGGGATAGCCATAAGACTATTACAATCCAATTTAGACAAATTTAAAAGTTTTTCTCTTCCTCAAAATCCTCTAAATTCTTCCTATTCAAATTTAGAGGATTTTTCATTACTCGTGTCTTTTGCTAAATTCTCTAATAACACTCCCCTATCAAATCATTATTCATCCATAAGTTATGAAACATTTTGCTTGATACTGTTTCTACAACCTAAATTCATCTATTCATATGAAAAACTTACTCGACTTTTTAATTAAGTTTTTCATATTAATCACTCCCCCAACTCCTCATGAGAGCATATTAAACATAGCATGAGACCTTTGCAAAATTCCTTTTTCCCCGACAG
>NZ_KV799962.1:0-611 GCF_001810105.1 Neisseria sp. HMSC068C04 | reverse complement strand
CATATTCAGCAACCCTGTTGGGAGCAAAACAATTTAAAGGCGAAATCGACGGTAACAAAATCGATTCTTGCACTGTCTTGATAGCAAGCCCTATGCCGTCAAACGGTAATGCTGTGGGCTTTACAGCGGCTAGCATGAAGTTTGGTGATAGCCATAATTTTGAGAAATTGAAAAATCTTAAATTCCCTTGCGCGGTTGATGTAACCGTCGCCATGGAATCAACAGGTAAAGGTCTTGTTCCAAAATTGCTTGATTTCCAAGTTAAAGGCGCAACGCCAAAGGCCTAAGAAAGGCTGAATCATGAGTAAGTATCAGCAAAAATTTATTGTTCAAGAACTAGAAAATCATGAATTCATCTATCCCGATCCATTCGGCGATATTGGCTTTACGCCTAACATTAAATCTGCCGGGCAATATGAAAGCTATGAAGATGCTTTCAGTTCGGCGATTGAAGAAATCGGCGGCGAATTTTTAATTTTCAGTTTTTATACAAAAGAAGATTAAGTTTAAGAGGCTCGGCGGGCGGTCTCTAAAACCTTCACATAGCCCGCAAACACATTTTTTTAAACATTTCGTAAAGGAAAACATCATGAAGTTGATGAACACTTGCC
>NZ_KV799961.1:0-21059 GCF_001810105.1 Neisseria sp. HMSC068C04 | reverse complement strand
AAGGAATTTTGCAAAGGTCTCAGGCCGTCTGAAAATTTTCAGACGGCCTTTAAGTTTGGCCAGTTTAATTTGTCAGTATTTATGAATTGAATTTCAACATTGCCAATCTATCTTTAATCTCTTTTTCCAATTCGGCAGATTCCGCAAAGAGCTTGTCCAAATCTGCCGAAAATCCTGCCATTTTCTGCTCAAATTCCTCGGTGGAAATATCCACATAATCAATCTTTACTTCAAAATATTGACCTGCCGACAAGCTGTAATTCTTGGCTTTGATTTCATCGTAGCCGACCACCACGCTAAAATCTTCCACAGCCTGTTTGTTCGTGAAGGTATTGCAGATTTTTTGTTCTTCCTCACGGGAAAGAACAGTTTTTTGGTTTTCATCAACACTGGTTTTTGTACCTAAGTCCGAGGCATCGATTAATACCACTCCGTCTTTATTGGCTTTATCGATAAACAGGATGGAAACGTTGGTTCCCGTGGTGGCGAAAATATTGGAAGGCATGGAAACCACACCAGCAAGCATTTTGTTTTCCACCAAATGTTCGCGGATTTTTTTGTCGATGCCTGATTGGGCGGTGATAAAACCCGTCGGCAACACAATCGCCGCTTTGCCGTTTTCTTTCAGGCTAAACAAAATATGTTGGATAAAGAGCTGATAGATTTCCATCTTCTCTTTCTTTTTAGGCTTGATTTTCGGAATACCAGCAAAAAAGCGTTCGTTGTTTTCATCGTTTTCCAGCTGATCGCGGAAATCGCTGAAATCCAATTTAAACGGCGGATTAGAAACAATAAAATCAAATTTTTTCAGACGGCCTGAAGCGTCTTTGTGATACGGAGACAAAATCGTATTGCCCTGAACCACATTATTCAGCGAATGCACCAAATTGTTCAAAATCAGATTCAGCCGCAAAAGATTGGACGATTTTTGCGAAATATCCTGCGTATAAATCATACATTTGTCTTCGCCGATGGCATGGGCGACATTCATCAGCAGCGTTCCCGAACCGGCCGACGGGTCGTAAACGTCCACGCTGCGGATTTGCCCACGCACCTCTTCCGGCACCAAAATATCCGCCATAATCCGCGCCACCGCGTGCGGCGTGTAGTATTCGGCATATTTGCCGCCTGAATTACTGTTGTAGTCTTTAATCAGGTATTCAAAAATCGTGGCAAAAAAATCGAATTTTTGCGCAAAAATTGCCTCAAAGCTAAAACCCGCCAGCTTGGAAATCAGCGCGCGGCAAAAATCGTCGCGGCGACCTTCATCCGTAATATATTGACTGATACGCTCGAACAACACGATTTTCGCCCCGCCTTCGGTTTTCACCGAAAACAGCTCCGCATTATGCGCGGCAATATCGGTGAGCGTGTCGTCAAAGAGTTTGGCAAAATCTGCGCCATTTTGCCGCTCCGACAAATACTTGATGGAATGTTCGGGCTTCAAAACCGCTGTTTTTCCCTCAATATCCATATTGACGAACTCAATCGCCTCATCAGGGTTTTCTTTGCGAATTTTTTTAACTTCGAAATCGTATTTGTCCTTTAAGAATTTATACAAAAACGCCTGACTGATGATTTTAAATTCGTTGCCGTCATTGCCTAAGCCATAGTTGGCGCAAATGGTTTTTAAGCTGTCAATCAGGGCTTTGGTTTGTTCGGTAAAGTGTTGTTCGGTCATTTTTTATCTCGTTCTTTTTATTGTATCTGTCGGATTCTTGAATCCGGCTTATTCCGCCACGGATACCTGCCCGTTCATCAGCATGGGCAGTAGGAAATCACGTAGTTGGGTTAGTTGGTGGTTTTGTTGACTTCTGATAAAAATCATTTCATCGTATTTTGACGCAATTTCATTATATTTTTCTAATACATTATCTGCCGGAGCAACTAATTTCAAACTATGTAAATCATCCTTCGTTATTGAACCAAACGTTGTTCCTTCTGTATTTCGTCGCTCAAAAACAGTTTTAAAGTATTTCATTACATAGAATAAAAAACTGTTGTTTCCTGATTTACTTCGCAATGCAGCTAAACCACGACCAATACAACATTCAAAAGGCGAAATATTTAAATCGCCGACAGGCGCTCTAACACTTAACAAAATATCGCCTTTTTGTGCAAACCTCGTCGGGGAAGTCGTATATTGGCGAACGTTTGGAAAACGCCAGTCAAAATCGGTTGAGCCTTGAAAAAAAATTGTCCCTTCTTGTTCCAAGTTATAACTTGCACCATCAGGAGATTGCCCCATTACGATATCAGCTACCTGATTTAAACTCTTCACCTCCCAGCCCTTCGGAATTTCCCGTTTCAAGGTTTCGTCAAACACCATTTCGCCGCCTGAAGATTTGTAGGGTTTGCCGTCTGCGTCAGGGAAATCAAACTGCACAAACCAGTAGTCGTACAGGGTTTTCGCCATCTCTTCCAAGCGCGCGTTGATTTGTTTGTTCAGGGCGATTTTTTTGTCCAAAGCGGATAGGACGGCGGCGATGGATTGTTGGGTTTGAGGTTCTGGAATCGGCAACTCCAGTGTTTTTAATGTATTTTCATTAACACGTTGTCTCCCGGAAGTTCCTTCCATACATTCAATTGCCCGTTTTCTAAAATCGGGGCTGATTGCAAAATAATAGAGAAATTCGGGATTGGTTTCATTTTTTGCTCTTAACACAATAAATTCGGTAGAACCGAAAGCCACTTCTACATCATCTAAAATATCCACAAAAGCGGTTTTTCCATTTTCCAAACACGGGGTAATCTTGGCTAATAAGGTATCACCATTGCGAAACTTAGCTCCACCGTTAAATGCCTTGATTTCGTAACCCGTAATTTGCCGTTGAAATTCTTTCAACATTGCCATCGGAACACTTTTTGCCAATATTCCCTTGGATAGTTGCTCTCTCGGATTAAAATCAGCAATATTTTGAATTTGTTGTTTCTTAAAATGATTCATGATGTTCCGTTACAAAACTCTTCAAAGGCCGTCTGAAAAAACATTTCAAAATCCGACCGCACTTTTTATTATCCATTCCGAACATATGCGATACGCCCGTAAAGGCTACCTGAAAAACCGCTTTCTCACATCCGCCCGCTTTCTTTTAAATATTCGCGCACCAACAGGCGGTTGATGGCTTGAATGTCGGCGGGCTGAACGGGAAATTGCTGTTCCGTTCTAAAGCGTTTTAATACGATGCCCTGCATTTGTTTTTCAAAGTAATTCTGGTTGTCCAAAATCTGCTCCATATCCAGCACTTTTTGGTCGGCATCGGTTTTGACGCCGTTTAGTGCGTTGAAGACTTTGAGTTTGTCGCCGTAGAGGGCGGGATTTTCCAGCAAGCGTTTGTGGATGCGGGCGTATTTGGTGTCGCCGCCGTATTTGTGGCGCAAGAGATCGTTTTTGCGGTTCAGCTCTTTGATTTTGACATAGACAGTATCGAGCGTAGCGATGTTTGCCTGCATTTCTTCCTGCCCGACTTCGGCGAGGTTCTTTTTCTTGAAGATGCGTTCCAGCTCTTCGCGCAGGCTGATGTATTCGGGGTCGTCTTGGTCGAAGTTGCCCGCCAGTCCTTCACGGACTTTGCGCATGATGTCTTTTAAATCGTCGGCAAGCTTGAGCTCGGCTTCGCTGATTTTGACGAATTGGAAGTAAACGTCTTCCAGCGCTTCATTGAGCAAATGGGCAGTGTTGCCTTGTTGTATGTTTTCGGCAAAGTTTAAGGTATCCAAACGCGCGGCAGTTTCGCGGTACAACAGATTAAGCTTGTCAAAATCTAGATGCGCGAGAAACTCATGACTGCCTTGCAGGCGCAGGACGTTGTACAACTCTCTTGCGGTTTGCAGGGCTTTTTTCAGAGCAAGCAGCTGTTTTTTATCTGCTATTTGTTCGATTTGATGACAAAATACTTCGGCGTTTTCGGTATCGAAATCAAACAGGGCATCTTTAATGCCTGTAATTTCTTGTTCGATTTCTTCGGCGGTTTTGAAAAGCTGGCTGTAGCTGCCGATTTCGTCGCCCAATTCGTTCGAAAGTTCATCCCAATAGGCGCGGTTGGTCTTATCAAATTCGCTTTGGATATCGGCAAAATCGACGACATAGCCGTAACGGTATGATTTGTAGGTGCGGTTGACGCGGGTCAGGGTTTGCAGAAGATTGTGGGCTTTGATTAGTCTGCCTAAGTAAAGCTTTTTCAGGCGCGGCGCGTCAAAGCCGGTCAAGAGCATGTTGTACACAAACAGGATATCGATTTTGCCTGCTTTGAAGTCTTTAACCCATTGGTCGCGTTCGTCTTTAGTGCCGATATCGTGCAATATCAGCGCGGCGGTGAAATTATGGTCTGAGGCCGTCTGAAAATGCTCAAAAAGCTGGCGTGCCTGCTCCGAGCTGTCGCAAACAACCATGGCGCCGAGGCTGTCGTCTTGGTTGGTTTTTCTGAATTTGGCAAAGTCGTCAAGGATATAATCAAGCATCGGACGGACGAAATGCGGATGGGCATAGATTTCTTTGCGGTCAAAGCTGCCTTTTTCGACTTCAAGCTGTGCCAATGCAGCCTGCAATTCAGCTTTGTATTGGCTGCTGATGGCCTCGCGAATCAGGCGCAGGGTGTAGCCGTCGGCAATGGAGGCGTTGTAATAGTATTTGTGGATGTAGTCGCCGAAAAGCTCTCGGGTGTTGACGTTGCCTGCGGTTACGCCGATAAGCGGCGTGCCGGTCAGCCCGATTTTGACGGCGTTTATGTCCGACTGATTCAGGTTGGCAAGAAACGAGCCTTTAGGGTTGTAGCTGCGGTGTACTTCGTCAAGAAAATAAACGCGCTGGATGGCAAGGTCGTAGTCGTTACGGGCGACGACATCGGGATCGTCTTTGAATTTTTGGATGTTGACGACGGTGATTTCCGGTTTGCCTGAGTGGTTGTGCAGGGTTTGGGCGGATTTGATGTCGGCAGCGAAGGCTTCGCGGCTGTCGATGGTATGGACGATTAAGTCGCGGGCGGTAAATTCCCGCTGCGCCTGTTTCAATAAATCGAGCCTGTCCACGATGAAATAGAATTTCGGCACAATGCCCTGTTTGGCGTAATAGTGCGTCAGGTAGCGGGTGTTGTAATAGGCAAGCGCGGTTTTACCCGAGCCTTGGGTATGCCAAATCACGCCTTTTTTGCCGCCGTTTGCCAAATGTTTTTCAATGGCGAGAGTGGCGAATAACTGCGGATAACGCATGATGTGTTTTTGCAGCGCGCCTTGGTTACTTTTAACGTAGGTCAGCCCGTGTTGCAGAAGAAAAGCGAGGCGTTCGCGGCAAAGCAGCGAAGTTAGGATGCGGTTGGTCGGTGTTTCGGGCGATTTATTGCTAATAAATTCAGGGCTGTGTTTGATAACGGGCAGGTTGTTGTCTTGCAGGACTTTGTTTTCGAGGTCGTCTGAAAGCGTGTTCAATAATTCGGCAAGGTTTAATTTGTGCTCTTCGCGGAAGTAGTTAAACACGGGCTTGCCGTAAGCAGGCGAAGCGTAAAACGCGCCTTGCGCCGGCTCGGTTGCGCCGTCGTCGTATTCCATGTTGTTGGAAAAAATCATGAATTGGGTGATGTTGATGAAACGGCGAAATTTAGGGTTTGTCGCACGTTTGCCCATGCGCTCCCGTTCTTCACCGATGCCGCCTTTGTTGTTGGGCTTTTTGACTTCGATAAAGACCAAAGGCATACCGTTTACTAACAAAGTAATGTCAGGGCGGAATTCTTCATCGCCGTTGATGCAGGGCAATTCGGTTACAACATGGAAACTGTTGTTATCAAAATTTTGGAAGTCGATCAGTTTCTTGCCACCGGATTGATTGGTGAGGCGTTCGTAAAATTTTTGCCCCAAGTCTTCGTTATCCAGCTCAATAGTGATGTCGGTCAGCAAACGGCGTGCATCGTCCGGCGATAAATCGGGATTAATGCGGCAGAGGCTTTCTATGAAGATTTCAGGAAAAATATTGGTTGATTTGTCCCAATTTGCATTTTTGAGCGAGAGGTAATCGTAGCCCAACCGCATTAGGTGCAAAATAGCAGGGATTTTGACGCGGGAATTTTCGTTGTGAGTTTGAGACATAGACGTAACCAACCATAAATATAATTATTGAAACAGATTATAACACCCGAAAAAAGCCGATACACCTTCCTGATGTATCGGCTTTCGTTATCTGCTTAACGCTTAATTTCTGCTGGGCAGTTCTTTTTCGCTCAATGGTTTGATGTACCAAATATCGCGGCAGTAGTCGGCGATAGAGCGGTCGGATGAGAAGAAGCCCATGTTGGCGATGTTGATCAAGGCTGATTTGCGCCATGCGGATACGTTGCGGTAGTGTTCGTCCGCTTTGTATTGCGTGTCGATGTAGCTGCGGAAATCTGCCATCAGCTGATAGAAGTCGCCGTATGGTTGCAACACGTCGTTGTAGCGGTTTGGCTCTTCCGGAGAGAAAGTGCCTTGGCTGATTTGGTTGACGACGCGGCGCAGGTCGCTGTCTCGCTCGATATAGCTCAACGGGTCGTAACCGTTGCGGCGGATTTCTTCGACTTGTTCTACGGTGTTGCCGAAGATATAGCAGTTGTCCGCGCCGACTTTTTCCAAAATCTCAACGTTCGCGCCGTCCAGTGTACCCATACAGATTGCGCCGTTGAGGGCAAATTTCATGTTGCTGGTACCGGATGCCTCTGTACCTGCCAGTGAAATTTGTTCGTGCAAATCGGCGGCAGGAATGATGATTTGGGCAAGGCTGACGCTGTAGTTCGGAATGTAAACGACTTTAATCAGGTCGCGGATACGGGTGTCGTTGTTGATGACTTTGGCAACGTCGTTAATCAGACGGATGATTTTCTTCGCCATGTAATAGGCGGATGCGGCTTTACCGGCAAAGATGAACACGCGCGGCTGCCAATCGAAATCCGGGTTTTCCAAGATTTTGTTGTAGCGGTCGACGATGTGCATCACGTTCAATGCTTGACGTTTGTACTCGTGAATACGTTTGATTTGGATGTCGAAAAGTGCATCGGTATTAACTTTGATGCCCAGCTCGGTTTCGATGTATTTGGCAAGGCGCTCTTTGGCGGCTTTTTTCACTTCGCCGAATTCTGCCTGTACGGAGGCATCGTCCACTTTGTCGTTGAGCTTGGCAAGGTTGTCCAAATGCAAACGCCAGTCTTCGTCGCCCAGATGTTTGTCCAAGAATTTGGTCAAGCCCGGGTTGGCGATGTTGATCCAGCGGCGCGGGGTTACGCCGTTGGTTACGTTGGTAAAGCGTTCCGGGAATATTTTGGCAAAGTCGGCAAAGATGGATGTGGTCATCAAATCGGAGTGGATTTTTGCCACGCCGTTGACTTTGTGCGAACCGATTACGGCAAGCCATGCCATGCGGACGCGACGACCGTGGGTTTCGTCAATGATAGATACGCGGCGGACAAAGTCGTCGTCGAAGTTGCCGATGGCGCGTAAGGCATTGAGGAAGTAGGCGTTGATTTCAAAGATGATGTCCAAGTGGCGCGGCAGCAGACGGCCCATCAGCTCAACCGGCCAAGTTTCCAAGGCTTCGCTCATCAATGTGTGGTTGGTGTAAGAGAAAATCTTACAGCACATATTCCATGCTTCAGTCCATGCGATGCCCTCTTCGTCAATCAGGATGCGCATCAATTCTGGAATGGCGAGCACCGGATGGGTGTCGTTCAAGTGGATGGCGACCTCGTCTGCCAAAGTGCGGATGCTTGGGAAACGGCATTTGTGACGAGCAACGATGTCTTGAACGGAAGCGGAAACCAAGAAGTATTCTTGTTTCAGGCGCAATTCGCGGCCGGATTCGGTAGAGTCGTTCGGATACAGGACGCGTGAGATGTTTTCGTCGCTGTTTTGTGCGCGAACTGCAGAGGCATAGTCGCCTCGGTTGAAGTCGGCAAGGTCAAACAGGTTGCCTGCGTGCGCAGTCCACAAGCGCAATGGGTTGGCACATTCGCCGCCATAGCCAGGAATGATTTCATCGTATGCCCAAGCGGAAATTTCTTCGCTCGGCTGCCATTCTTTTTTATCGCCCAAGTTCAACACGTGACCGCCGAAACGGACGGAATATTGTTTGTTCGGACGGGCAAACTGCCATGCCAAATCTTGGTCAAGCCACAAATCGGGTTTTTCGACTTGTTGGCCATCCACGATTTCTTGTTTGAACATACCGTATTGATAACGGATGCCGTAGCCCATGGCCGGAATGCGCAGGGTTGCCAAAGAGTCGAGGAAGCAGGCAGCCAGACGGCCTAAACCGCCGTTACCCAAACCTGGATCTTCTTCTTGTTCGCAGACATCGGCAAATTCTTTGCCCAGTTGCTTGAAGGCTTCTTCAAATTCGGCGTAAACGCCTTCGTTAATCAGCGCGTTGACAAACGAACGGCCGAGCAGGAATTCCATAGACAGGTAATAAACCATGCGTTTGCTGTTGTCGATGTGGGCGCGGCGTGTTTTGAGGAAATCTTCCGCAATCAGGTCACGTGCGGCAAGCATGGCAGCGTTGAGCCATTGGTGTGAAGTTGCCTCCTTCGGATCTACGCCCAAGATAAAAATCAGCTTGTAAACGATGGATTTACGGATGGTTTCGGCGTCCGGTTTAGGCATTACATAATCGTAACCGGAGATAGGGAGTTTTTTCTTAGCCATGGAAGCCTTTCTCTAGCGTGAGGCACTGGACAACGCGCCTGATGGTTTTATTAAAACAACGAAACTCGGTTTTCAGACGGCCTGACAACGGCAACAGGCCGTCTGAAAGGAATGACGCGTAGGTTTGTTACACAACAAGGGAATTATAGCGGAAAGATTTAAAAAAAGGATATTTTTTTCTTTATAAAACATTTGATTAACAACCAAACCATTAATCATCTTATCGGCATTTTCCATTTATACCACGAAGCTGCAAATCAGAAAATATCAACAAAATATCAAAGCGTTAATCAAATAATAGTTTGATTCCCATTTAATTTGTTTTATGTAAAATCCAAATCCCCATATGTTCAACAACACATTTCCCTGATTCTTCGTAATTTAATTTCTCTGATGGTACGCAAGAAATTTCCCAATTACCTTGAGGCAGGTTAAATAACTGACGACTACGTTTGGCATTCACCAACAGCAGCCACTCGTCGTCCAAAACAATCTGAATCGCCTTACTGCCCCTGTTGTGCCAACAATATTCGGTCATTGGGCTGCTATCGGCATTGAGCCATTGCACACGCTCTTTTTCCCACCAGCAATCATCTGTCAGCAGCTTGATTTGGCTGCGGATGCGTATCAGCTCTTGAGTGTAATCTTGCAACACATGGGACTCATGTTGCCAATCCAACCATGTAATCGGATTATCTTGGCAGTAGCTGTTGTTGTTGCCTTGCTGACTGTTGCCGAACTCATCGCCGGCCAAAAGCATGGGCGTACCGTTGGATAAAAATAAGGAAGCAAGCAGCGCTTTGGAAGTGTATTCGCGGTTGAGCAAAACCTCTTCATCATCGGTTTCGCCTTCTACGCCGTGGTTGTAGCTGATGTTTTCATTATGCCCGTCGCGGTTGTTTTCACCATTCGCTTCGTTGTGTTTTTCGTTGTAGCTGACCAAATCACGCAGAGTGAAGCCGTCATGTGCGGTAATAAAATTAATGCTGGCAGACGGTCGGCGGCCGCTGTGGTTGAAAATATCGGACGACCCGGCCAAGCGTTCGGCAAATGCGCCCAAATTGCCGCTTTCCCAAGACCAAAACGCGCGCATATCATCGCGGAAACGGCCGTTCCATTCGGCAAAAGGTTGCGGGAAATTGCCCAAGTGATAGCCACCCTCGCCGATGTCCCAGGCTTCGACAATCAGTTTCAAACCGGCCAAAACCGGGTCTTGATACAAGACTTGGAAAAAACGGCCATACGATTGGAAATCGGGTTCGCGTCCCAATACGGTTCCCAAGTCGAAACGGAAGCCGTCAACATGAAACTCTTCGGCCCAATAGCGCAGGCTGTCTGCCGCCCAACGGGTAACGTCGCGACGGACAATATTGAGCGTATTGCCGCAACCTGACCAGTTTTCATAGCTGCCGTAAGAGGTGTGCCAATACCATAAAGTGTTGTCGATACCGCGCTGACACAGCATCGGGCCTTTGTCGTCCTGTTCTGCCGTGTGGTTGTACACGACATCCAAAATCACTTCCAAACCCGCCTGATGCAGGGATTTGACCGCTTGTTTAAACTCCGCAGCCGCACGCTCGGGATTGTCGGCATAAGACGGCTCGACGGCAAAATGGGAGTAAGTGTTGTAGCCCCAATAATTGCTCAAGCCCATCTGCTGAAGATGGTATTCGTCCAGATGATAATGAATCGGCAGCAACTCGACCGTCGTTACCCCCAACTCTTGCAGATAGGCCAAAACCCGTTTATCACTCAAGGCTTTATAAGTGCCTGCATATTTCAAATCGGGGAATTGCTTGGTCAACCCTTTGACATGGGCTTCATAAATAACGGTTTTGCCCCACGGTATTTCCGGACGGCAATCTTTGGCCCAATTAAATCGGCTGCGTCCGATCACGACGCTTTTCGGCGCAACAGCGGCATTGTCGCGTTCATCTTCCGGCCTGAACCATGCCATTTCTTCGGCGGTACGGTAGCTTGGTTTACCGTCAATTTTTTTGGAATACGGATCAATCAGCAATTTGTTAGGATTGAAACATGAGCCGTATTCTGCGTTTTCACGTCCATACACGCGAAAACCGTATCGCTGCCCTGCCTTAACATCCGGCACAAATCCGTAAAATACCGAACCGCGCCGCGAAGGCATCTCCAAACGGGTTTCTTTATCTTTATCAAACAGACACAATTCGACCTTTTCGGCATTGATGGAAAACAAGGTGAAATTCGCGCCCTCGCTTGTCAGTGTCGCGCCCATGGGATAAGGCTTGCCTTCCTCGATATGCCATGATTTGGCAGTCATAGAATGATTCCTTGGTATGTATTTGGTTTCGTGTCCAATATAAGGCCGTCTGAAAATCTTTCAGACGGCCTTGAGTCATATTGATGTCACTATCTTTTAATTTTCAGCTGATTAGGCAGGCATGACGCCTACCCTCAAAGTTGATTTACGCTTCGTCTTTAACTGCCGCCTGATACAGGTAAACGGTTGCCAACGGCGGTACGGTAACAGACAGGGAATTTGGTTTGCCATGCGACCAAACTTCTTCTGTCTCCACCGTTGCGCCGGCAGAAACGCCGCTGCCTTTGTAATGCAGGTCGTCTGAATTGAGGATTTCGCGATATTCGCCGACAGAATTCACACCGAAACGGTAGCCTTCGCGCACCACAGGCGTGAAGTTGCTGATCACGATAACGCGGTTGCCTTCGCGGTCGCGGCGCTCGAAGACGAATACGGAATTGTCGCCATCATCGGCAACCAGCCATTCAAAGCCTTCAGGCCATTGGTCCAGTTGGTAAAGCGGCGCAGTGTCTTTATAGACATAGTTCAACTCGCGTACGAAGTCTTGTACGCCTTTGTGCCAGCCACCCTCTTGCTCCAGCAGGAACCAATCCAGTCCTTCGTTGTAGTTCCACTCTCGGCCTTGTGCAAACTCGCTGCCCATAAACAAGAGTTTTTTGCCGGGGAAGCCGTACATAAAGCCGTAGTAGGCGCGCAGGTTGGCAAATTGTTGCCAGCAGTCGCCGGGCATACGTCCGAGCAGCGAGCGTTTGCCGTGCACGACTTCATCGTGTGAAAGCGGCAGGACAAAGTTTTCGCTGTACTGGTACATCATGCCGAAGGTCATTTTGTTGTGGTGGTATTTGCGGTTGATGGGGTCTTCCATCATGTAACGCAAAGTATCGTTCATCCAGCCCATATTCCATTTGAAGCTGAAGTTCAAACCTTCTTGGCGGGTCACATTGGCAAACGAAGTAGATTCTTCGGCGATTTCAGTCGCTGCCGGAACTTCCTCTTTCAACATGGTGTTGGTATCGCGCAGGAAAGCGATGGCTTCAAGGTTTTCATGGCCGCCGTATTGGTTCGGAATCCACTCGCCGTCTTTGCGCGAATAGTTGCGGTAAATCATCGAAGCAACCGCATCAACGCGGATACCGTCAAAGCCGAAACGCTCTATCCAATACAGGGCATTGCCTTGCAGGAAGTTTTTCACTTCGTTTCTGCCAAAGTTGTAAATCAGGGTGTTCCAGTCTTGGTGGTAGCCTTCGCGCGGGTCGGCGTGTTCGTACAGCGCAGTACCGTCGAATTTGGCCAGGCCGTGATCATCAGTCGGGAAATGGCCGACTACCCAGTCGAGGATAACGCTGATGCCCTCATCGTGCGCGGCTTTAATCAATGCGCGCAATTCTTCCGGCGAACCGAAACGGCTGGTCGGCGCATACAAACCGGTTGCCTGATAGCCCCATGAGCCGTCAAACGGATATTCGGAAACAGGTAGGAACTCGATATGGGTAAAGCCCATGTCTTTGACGTATGCCACCAGCTCTTTGGCCAACTCTTCGTAAGTCAGCCAGAAATTGTTTTCCGGATTGCGTTTCCATGAACCCAAATGCACTTCATAAATGCTGATCGGCGCATCAATGGCGTTGGCACGGGCTCGGAAAGCCGGTTCTTCCACTTCGTCAGGCAAACCGCGCACGATAGATGCCGTGGTCGGACGTAGTTCTGCACCGAAGGCATACGGGTCGGCTTTTTCGCGTACATCGCCGTTGGCATCGCGGATTTCAAATTTGTAGAGGGCGTTGAGTTTGACTGCCGGAATAAAGATGTCCCAAATGCCGTTGTCGCGGTGGAAACGCATCACATGGCGGCGGCCGTCCCAGTTATTGAACTCGCCGATAACGGAAACGCGTTGCGCATTTGGCGCCCATACGGCAAAGCGTACGCCCTTCACGCCGTCCAACTCGGCAAAATGCGCGCCTAAAATCTCATAAGGACGCAGGTGCTTGCCTTCGGCCAACAGCCAGGAATCCATGTCTTGCAACGCGGAGCTGAAATGATAAGGGTCTTCTTCAATCACAGGCTCGGAGTCTTCGGTGTAACGGATACTCAAAGCGTAATCGGGCGCATCATCGGGCAAAACAGCCACAAAGAAACCGCGTTCATCAATTTTTTCAGACGGCACGATGAGTTCGCCGCTGCGGCGGTTCACAATATCCACGCTTACTGCGCCGGGAATCAAAACGCGCACTACTTCATCGCCCTCTGCAAGGCGGTGTCGTCCCAGATAAGCGAACAAGTCGCTGTGGGTGGCAAGAAACAGGCTTTCGACCGTATCGCGCTCGATTTGGTCAAGTTCATGATAAGCCTTGATTTGGCTGTTTGTTTTCATGCGTACCTCGTCAATAATGGCAAGTTGGCCGCCCATGAGGCGGTGTTGTGGGAAATCTTCCAAAGAAACCGGCATTTTTTGCGCCCAGTTCGGATAGCCGTTCGTTACGCCGGGGACATTCAAATTGTCAATGACGCCCAGCAAGTTTTCCAGTTGTACGGCGTAAAGCTTGCTGCGGCTCAATGCGCCGTATTTGTGCAAAGCCGCCAGCAAGGTTTCATCGGCTTTTGCCGGCATTTGTACGTCCGCACCCAGACAGCCGGTATATTTCAATTTATCCAGCAAATCAGCTTTATCGTGTTCGCGCTCATCCAAGGCCATCTGAAAAGCAGCTGCATCAGGCAAAGTACCGAGTTTAAACATCGTATCCAAATCTTTGCCTATCCAATAACCTGCCAGCGGCGCGACATCGTGAGTGCTGATGACCGTAATCGCCTGCTCTGGGTATTCTTCAGGTAATTGAAAACCGTTCCAGCCCTTGCTGAAATACATCACTTTGTAGGAAAACACTTGATAGCGGTTGAGCAGATAACGCGCTTGATCGGGTACCGTCCCCAAATCCTCACCGATGATGACGCAACGGTTGCGCTGACTTTCCAAAGCCAAAATGGCGAAAGTCACTTCGGCATCGTAATGCACATATGCGCCGAAATCTGCTGTTTTATCGTTTAAAACCCACCACAAACGACACAATGCCATCACATGGTCAATCCGCAACACGCCATACAGGCGCATGTTTTCGCGCAACAAATGGGCAAACTTTTCATAGCCCGTATGCTTCAACATCGACGGATTAAGCGGCGGCAAATTCCAATTCTGCCCTGTCGGCCCCAAAGGATCGGGCGGCGCACCGACCGATACGTCCATACAATAATCTTGACGGTTTAACCAAGTATCCGCACTGCCGCGCGCCACGCCGACCGCCAAATCGCCGTAAATACCAAGTTTGACACCGTATTCGGCAGCGGCTTTGTTGACTTCTTGCAACTGCTCCGCGCAAAGCCATTGCAGCCACATATAAAAACGGATTTCACGTTCATGGCTGCGCGCGAATTTTTCTACTGCTTCGCCATCAGGTTGATGAAATTCAGACGGCCATGACTGCCAACCCACTTGTCCAGGGCAGCTGTAATACTGGTCCAAAGCCTCAAACAAACCGAAGCCTTGCAAAGCCTTGCCTTTTTCTAATACAAATGCTTCAAATGCAGCGCGTTCATTTGCCGCAGCTACGCAAGTATCTTGTTCAAACGCGTTAAACGCCATATGCAGCGCATCACGCTTGCATGCCCAAACCGCCGTATAAGTCACCGTTTCCGTAACACGCAAAGCGGCAATGCGCTGACGGATTTTCGGTTGTGCCAGCCAGTTTTTCAGTTGCTCGTTATAAGTAAACGCACCGACTTTCTCGATATCCAAGTAAATCGGATTAAGCCATTCGCGCGAAGAAGGGCTATACGGGCTGGCAAAGGCAGGCTTGCTGGTAAACAAGGCGTGCAAAGGGTTGATACCGACAAAATCCAGCTTTTTCTCCGCCGCATATTTCATCAGGTTCAGCAAATCGGTAAAGTCGCCTATGCCCCAGTTGCGCTCGGAACGCAGGCTGTACAAATGCATGGTCAAACCATTCATCCGACCGCCATTGGCAAGCAGTTTAGGCTGATAAACCGATTCAGGCGCAACAATCAGACGTACAAGGCAACATTTGCCGCCGGTCTCGGCAGACAACGTGTAATAACCGCAAGCCAGTCGGGGCAGCTTAATCCAAAGCGTATCGTTGTCGCCAGGATATAAAGTCAAGCTCTGGCACTCATCCGCCTCATCAATCAATACGACCGCTTCCGCACCATGAAATTCAGACGGCATCTGTAAAGATTCTTCGCTGTTTTCATGCGCGACCATCGTATTCAGATAAAGGCCGTCTGAATCCGGTTTGCTTTTGTCCAAAACAGCAACAATCGATTCCAACACTTCAGGTTTGGTCGCATGATATATACCGTTGATGTCGTGGTAGCCTAAATCAATACCGGCCTCTACGGCCTGCTGCTCCAATGTCTCACTCATTGCACTCTGCCTGTTTTACCAATATCTGAATCTTAATACAGATCTTGTTGCACCGTTACATGTAGTTTATTGTAGTCTCTAACAAAATCCATATTTCCCTGTTTGATTTGACCTGCGCCAAAATTTCCTATTTATCTGTCTTGTAAAAACTTAAAGGCCGTCTGAAAAGGAAGGTTTCATTCCTTTTCAGACGGCCTTTATCATGCTTCAAGCCTGATTAGTGGTGGTGATGACCGTGCGGGCCATGTACGTGACCGTGGGCAATTTCTTCCTCGGTCGCATCGCGCACACCTTCAACGGTCGCCTTGAACAATACTTTCATACCGGCCAAAGGATGGTTGCCGTCCACTACGGCTTTACCGTCGGCAACATCGGTTACACGATAAATCAATACATCGCCTGTTTCCGGATCATCGGCTTCAAACATCATACCGACTTCAACTTCGACAGGGAACACGCTTACATCTTCAATACGCACCAGCTCAGGATCTTGCTCGCCGAAAGCATCATCAGGCGACAAAGCCACTTCAACGGTATCGCCTACATTTTTGCCGTGCAACGCTTCTTCCACCAAAGGGAAAATACCGTCATAACCGCCATGCAGGTAAGTAATCGGCTCTTCGGTTTTGTCCAACAACTGGTTGTTTGCATCGTACATTTCATAATGCAGGGAAACTACGGAATTTTTAACAATAGACATCATGTCGTCCTTAATCAATATTTAAAAGTCAAGTTCAGGCTATTCTATCACAGCTGTAACTAAACAATCGGTTTACCTTAAACAAATACTTTTGGCAAACACAACAAAACCAAAAAAGCCCATATAAAAAACCAAATTGAATGATTCCAATCCATAAAAGTTGCTTTTTCACAACACAAAGTTGCTAAATTACAAAAAATTCCCCAAACGCAAAAACATTCTAAACCCTTAAAACCAACAACAGTTAAAAATAATCAAATTATTGAATATAAACAACTTTTTAAAAGTTCATTAATTATGAATATTTTTAGATGATTTTTTACCTGCCTCCCTGATTTACATTATTTTCGCTAATTTTGTATTGATTTTAATCCGCAAACGGTTAAGCAACGTTGCATTGGCCCACCCCGTGGGGCATAATAACGAAAATTCAGCAATGAATTTCTACTGTACAGGCCGTTTGACGGCTATTTTTAGTTTAAATGTTTAAATCGATTTAAAAAGGTCCTCAAAAATGAAAAAATCTCTGTTCGCTGCTGCTTTGTTGTCTTTAGCTTTGGCCGCTTGTGGCGGTGCTGATAAAGCTGCTGAAACTGCCGCTTCTGCTGCTTCTGAAGCCGCTGCTTCTGCTACTGAAGCTGCTGCATCTGCTACTGAAGCCGCTGCTTCTGCTGCTACCGAAGCTACTGAAGCCGCTGCTTCTGCTACTGAAGCTGCTGCATCTGCTACTGAAGCCGCTGCATCTGCTACTGAAGCTGCTGCTTCTGAAGCTGCTAAATAATATTCTTTTGAATATAAGAAAAGCAGGATACCATTGTGTATCCTGCTTTTTTACATTTCTCACACTCCCCTTCCCGACTTTTCCGCCTGACTGCCATGCACTTTCACGACCGTTTTGCTGAGTTTCTTTCCGCCTCTGAAATCATCGAAGCCACTCCGGCCTTGTTAAACGACCAACGCCGCCGTTTTGTTTCTTCGCCGGATATTGTCTTACAGCCGAACTCCGTCGAGAGCGTGCAGAAAATCATGCGTTTCTGTTTTGAAAATCGCATCCGCGTAACCCCGCAAGGCGGCAATACCGGATTATGCGGCGCAACGGTAACCAGCGAAGGCGTACTGCTCAATCTCTCCAAGCTTAATCGCATCCGCGATATCAACCTTGCGGACAACAGCATGACGGTTGAAGCAGGCGTGATTTTGCAAAATGCTCAAAAGGCGGCAACCGAAGCCGGACGACTGTTTCCGCTCAGCCTTGCCAGCGAAGGCTCTTGCCAAATCGGCGGCAATATCGCCTGCAATGCCGGCGGTTTGAATGTCTTGCGTTACGGCAGCATGCGTGATCTGGTATTGGGTTTGGAAGTTGTTTTACCAAACGGCGAACTGGTTTCCCACCTTCAGCCCCTGCACAAAAACACGACCGGCTACGACTTGCGCCATCTTTTTATCGGCAGCGAAGGAACATTGGGCATCATTACCGCCGCCACACTCAAACTCTTTGCCCAGCCCAAAACCAAAGCGACCGCATGGGTAGGTTTAGACGATATTGAATCCGCTGTCTCGCTTTTGACTGCCGTACAAGGCCATTTTGCCGAACGCTTGACCAGTTTCGAGCTGATCAGCCGCTTTGCCCTCGATTTATCTTCGGAATTCAGCCAACTCAAAAAGCCTGCCGATGCGCAATGGCATATTTTGATTGAACTTGCAGATTCCGTTCCCGATGCCGGACTGGATGAAAAGCTTGCCGAATTTCTCTATCAAAACGGATGGGAAAACAGCATCTTGGCGCAATCCGAGCAAGAGCGCTCCGACTTATGGACCTTGCGTGAAAATATTTCCGCCTCCCAACGTAAACTCGGCACGAGCATCAAACACGACATCGCCGTCCCTATCGCCCAAGTGGCCGCCTTTGTCCGCCAATGCGCCCCTGCCTTGGAAACCCGTTTTCCCGGCATACAAATTGTCTGTTTCGGACATTTAGGCGACGGCAGCCTGCATTACAATACGTTTTTGCCCAACGTATTGAGCAACGAAGCCTACCAATACGAAGACGCCGTCAATACCATTGTTTATGAAAACATCCTTGCCTGCCACGGTACGATTGCCGCCGAACACGGCGTAGGCATCATCAAAAAACATTGGCTGCCCCGTGTGCGTACGCAGGCCGAACTTGTTCTGATGCATGCCATCAAAAATCAGCTTGACCCTTATGGCATTATGAATCCGGACAAACTCCTGCCTTCTTTGGATTAATCAATACAAAAGGCCGTCTGAAACATTTCAGACGGCCTTTTATCTTATTCAAACTATTTCAATGCCGTTTTCCAATCCAATCCGCCCAAGGACGGTACCTGTATCACTTCATTGGTATCCAAATTGACCGCTGTCAGCTCTCCGCCCCACAACGCGCCGGTATCCAAAGCGATAACCTGATCGGTATTAACGTAGCCCAATGATGACCAATGTCCGAACACAGTAATATAATCCAAATTCTGCCTATCAGGCGCTTTAAACCAAGGGCGCAGGTAAAGCGGCATTTTTTTCAGAGTGGATTTATATTCGTAATCCAATTCGCCTTTGTACGTCAGCGCACGCATACGGGTAAAGACGTTGATAATCATGCGTAGGCGCTCATAGCCTGTCAAATCATCCGTCCACTCGGTCGGCTTGTTGCCGTACATTTTACCAAAAAATTTCCTGTATTTTTTACCTTGCAATTCATCCTCAGCTTCACGGGCAAGGCTTTCGGCCTTATCAACCGACCATTGCGGCAAAATACCGGCATGCACCATCACATGCCTGTCGCCGCGCACCAAAAGCGGTTGATGACGCAGCCAGTCAAGCATGGCATGACTATTGGGATGGGTCAAAATAGGCTCAACCGTATCGCTGCGCTTGAGCGTTCCTTCACCGCAACCGACTGCCAAAAGATGTAAATCATGATTGCCCAAAACCATTTGCACGCTGCTGTCATGCTCTTTGGCAAATTTCAGGGTTTCCAAGGACTTCGGGCCGCGATTGACAATATCGCCGACCAGCCAAAGGGTGTCCGTACCATGATTAAAGCCAATTTTGGCAAGCAACAAAGTCAGCTCGTCAAAACAGCCTTGAATGTCTCCGATTGCGTAATGTGCCATTATTATTGTTTTCCGTTGTTATTATTTTCAGACGGCCTCAAGCCCAGCCCAGGCCGTCTGAAAACATCAATTATGCATTTAAAACCAATACTGCTTCTGCTTCAACCTGAACGCCTTTAGGCAGACTGGCCACGCCCACCGCAGCGCGTGCAGGGAAAGGCTGTTCGATAAATTCAGCCATCACTTCATTGAATACGGCAAAGTTAGCCAAATCGGTCAAATAAGCATTGAGTTTGACGATATCGTTCAAAGAACCGCCTGCCGCTTCGGCTACGGCTTGCAGGTTTTTAAATACTTGCACTGCTTCGGCGCGGAAATTGCCATCGCCGACCACGGTCATCGTAGCCGGATCCAAAGGAATCTGTCCGCTCATATAAACCGTATCGCCTGCGCGGACTGCTTGGCTGTATGCACCAATCGCGGCAGGGGCTTTGTCGGTATGGATAATGGTTTTAGACATGATATTCTCCTCAAATAGAAATGTCAGAATCAGGTGGAAGCTTCGAATTTTACTTTCAACAGAAATACGTTTCAATAAAAGCATTCAATTAATGCGTTTAGCCCGTCTTGTTCTTCCCCGATTTTAAACCTACAATCCCACACATTATTCATTTCAAAGCCGAAATTATCATGTTTTTTGTCTTATCCCCAGCCAAAAACCTCAACGAAAAAGACCCCTCCCCCGTCAACAGCTTTACCCTGCCCGACCTTCTGCCCGAAGCAGAAATCCTGATGCAGGAGTTGCGTCAGCTTGCCCCTCAACAAATCGCCGAGCTGATGCATGTTTCCGACAAAATCGCCCTGCTCAACGCAGAACGCAATGCCGTATGGCACACGCCGTTTACGCCGGAAAACGCCAAACAGGCCGTATTTATGTTCAACGGCGACGTCTATGAAGGCATCGCCGCCGATACGCTCAAACCGGAACAAATCGACTACCTGCAACAACACGTCCGCCTGCTCTCCGGCTTATACGGCGTACTGCGCCCGCTCGACTTGATGCAACCCTACCGCTTGGAAATGGGCACGGCCTTTGCCAACACGCGCGGCAAAAACCTCTACGAATTTTGGGGCGATAAAATCACCGACCTGCTCAACCAAACACTGAAGCAAGCCGGCAGCTATGTCTTAATCAACCTCGCCTCACAAGAATATTTCAAATCCGTCAACACCAAAAAACTCAATGCACGCCTGATTACGCCGATTTTTAAAGACGAGAAAAACGGCAAATACAAAATCATCAGCTTCTACGCCAAACGTGCGCGCGGTTTGATGGTGCGCTACGCGGCAGAACACGGCATTACCGAGCCTGAAATGCTCAAAAATTTCGACTACGAGGGCTATTCATTCAATGAAGCAGCTTCAAACGAAGTCGAATGGGTATTCATGCGTGAAGAACAATCTAAATAAAAACAGAATCCTAGATATTTTTTCTAAAATACCTCTTGGCAAAGGCCGTAAGTTCCATTAGTATTACGGCTTCAAGAATGGAAGCGTGGCAGAGCGGTTTAATGCAACGGTCTTGAAAACCGTCGAGGGTTGATAGCCCTCCGTGAGTTCGAATCTCACCGCTTCCGCCATTCTTGATAAGGATATAAAGACTTGATTGATTCAAGTCTTTTTTATTTTTGTCCTTTTGAAATTTAAGTTTATGTTGACGGGTCAACATTATCGATAAACAAAAGGCCGTCTGAAACTTCCCTATCCGGTTTCAGACGGCCTTTTAAACTTTATACCTATCCAAGTACCCCTTCCCTGTTTATAACCAAATACAAAACCAAAGGCCGTCTGAAAATTTCTTTTCAGACGGCCTTATATATTGCGTTCCATCAG
>NZ_KV799960.1:0-207 GCF_001810105.1 Neisseria sp. HMSC068C04 | reverse complement strand
CCGCGTCAGCAGCGAAGAACCGAACTATACGCCTCACAACAAAACCAGTCAACACCTTTCGCAAAATTATTTTCAGAAATTTAATCACTACCCTGTTTTAACAGGGTTTTTATTTGATAAAAACACTATCAAACTTTCTACACCATCCATACATACAAAAAAATACAAAACAAAGGCCGTCTGAATTGCTCTTTCAGACGGCCTTTT
>NZ_KV799959.1:5497-6488 GCF_001810105.1 Neisseria sp. HMSC068C04 | reverse complement strand
ACAGGCTGCACTACAACCGTTTTGTTATTACAACTAAAAGAATGCTGGATGAAATTGAAAGAACCGGGGATTTAACAACAAGTGATTTATTGAGAAAAAGCTGGAGCATTTGATAAAAGGCCATCTGCAAAACCTTTCAGACGGCCTTTTACTTTTGAATTCTGTAAGTGATTGTACTACTGAGAAAAACAGGAGTTGGCAGGCTAAAATGCTGTCATTATGAATTTAACATAATATAAATTAATTTCCTTTTCCCTATTCTTCTACAAATTCCGCTGTTTTGTTCCTATATGTCAAATGAGAATTAATGATACTCAAGAGAGTGTGCTCATAGTACTCCAATTTTTAGTATAAAATCAATAGGTTTTAAGCTGCTTAATTTTACTGTGACTCTACCACTGAATTAATGAAGTTGCAGGCTGTTTTTTGCTTTTCAGACAACCTCATGGTTTAAAGAGGTCGTCTGAAACCCTAAAAAGCAGTAGGTAGGCTTGGTTAATAAATCAAATGCTTTAGAAAAATGAAACGGTTTGTTGGGTCTCAACCCAAGCTAGGCTTGCTCAAACAACTGCGTAAACAGGTGCATTTTGATGAAATTATGGCGGGGAGCTATATTTTTGATGAACAAAAACAAGCCCAATCTTATACGATGTTAAAATCGATTGTGGATAAGCAATCGTGATAAAAACATGGCGAGATCATCTCGCCATGTTTTATGCCTAAACCATTTTCGACAACAAAATCTCCTTCAACTTGTTATACACCCACACCACTCGCTCGGCAACAATCGTTTGTATGGTCGATATAAATAAAGCTGCCATTTTTGCTTTTCAATTTCAGGGAAGAGTTCCACCAATCGACCGTTTTTCAAATAGGGATCACAAACGCTGTTTATAAGATAAGAGCAAGAGCGTCCAGCTAGCGCCGATTGCAGTTTGCTTTGCACAGATGTATAGACTGAGACCTTTGCAAAATTCCTTTTCCCCCGACA
>NZ_KV799959.1:0-5397 GCF_001810105.1 Neisseria sp. HMSC068C04 | reverse complement strand
CACTGATTCTACTCAAATACCCCCTTAATCCTCCCCGGACACCCGATAATCAGGCACCCGGGCCGCCTTTTAGGCAGCAACAGGCACACTTAGCCTATTGGCGGCTTTCAAAAGGTTCAAACACATCGCCTTCAGATGGCTTTGCGCACTCACTTTAATCAGTCCGAAATAGGCTGCCCGCGCATAGCGGAATTTACGGTGCAGCGTACCGAAGCTTTGTTCGACCACATAACGGGTCTTCGACAAATATCGGTTACGCTTCGTTTGAGCTTCCGCCAGCGGATGGTTGCGGCAGGCTTTTCGCATTATGTGGGGAAAATTAGATGGGAATTATTGGTGTGGGTAAGGGTGGGAAGGGTTTACCTGTTGAGGCCGTCTGAAAAGTACAGGCTGCTTTTTGGGTTTTCAGACGACCTCCAAAGCAGCCTGTACTCAGGTATTTTGGATTGACTAACGCGAGCTATCTGCCAAATACTTTCCGCCAGGCATTCGGATTGATTTTAAACTTGGCTTTAAACTGCAAACGTAGGTTTGCCGCGCTGCCTAAGCCGCTTTGTTCGGCGATGCGTTCTATCGGCAAATCCGTATTTTCCAACAAATCCTGTACCTGCCATAGCCGCTCTGTTGTGAGCCACTCACCGAAATTCATGCCTGTGGCTTGAGAAAAATGGCGGATAAAGGTACGGCGGGAAACGGCTAATTTTTTTGCCAAGTCGTCCAAGCGGTATGGGGTGGCAAGGTTTTGGCGCAGTTCGTCCAATAAGTGATTGATTTTGTCATCGGCGGTACGACGTTCGACAGGTCGGTGGATAAACTGCGCCTGCCCGCCTTCGCGGTGTGGTGCCGCAACCAAGGTACGGGCAAGGTCGTTGGCAACGGTTGCACCGTGGATTTTGCGGATGAGGTAAAGGCAGCAATCCAGCCCGCCCGCCGCACCTGCCGATGTTAAAAAGTTGCCGTCTTCCGCATATAGGCGGTTGGTATCCAGATGAATTTTAGGGAAACGGCGGACAAAGTCGTCTTCGGCAAGCCAGTGGGTGGCGGCGGTTCTGCCGTCTAAAAGTCCTGTGTAGGCAAGGGCGTAAGTGCCGTAACATAGGGCGGTGATATGCGCGCCACGTTGTACTGCTTTCTGTAAATGTGCGCTCAACTCGGGTGTCGGGGCTTCTTCAATATTGCGCCAGCCTGCGATGACGATGATGTCGGCTTCTTCCGTCAAATCCAAGCCGCCGTGTACGGGAATGCTTGCGCCCAGTGCCGTGATGACGTCTTTGCTGTCATCGGAACAGATTTTCAGGTCAAAGAGTGGATTGTCCCGATAGGTCGTCTGAAAAACAGAAAAGGGAATGTTGAAGACAAAATCATTCATGCCCGATTGAGCATATAGCACGATTTTGGGGACAGCTTGATTTTGGCGAAACCCGTTACGCTCGTTTTCAGACGACATTTTGGCACTATCCTTACGTTTATTGGCAATATTGCCTATTTTAGCCGATGCACCTGCTGTTTAAAATACGCTCCATGATTTTTTAAGGAGCAATATCATGAAATTAAATCAATTTATTCTTTCAGTCGTTTTAAGTGCAACTGCCTTTTCTGCTTGGGCAGACGATTCATACCAACATATCCGTAACGCTACCGCCAAAGTCGAATATGCGGGGCAGACGTTTTTGATTGACCCGTTTTTCGCACCCAAGCATTCCATGAACGGCTTTGCCGGCACGTTCAACAGCCAAGCCAAAATGCCGCTGGTCGGGCTGCCGATGAGCGTGAATAAAATTTTGGACGGTGTGGATGCAGTTATCGTTACCCATACTCACGAAGACCATTGGGACGAAACCGCCGCACGTTCTATTCCGAAGAACCTGCCCGTATATGTGCAGCACCAAGCTGACGCGGCCAAAATCCGCAGCCAAGGCTTTACTGATGTACGCGTGTTGAACGGCAGCGCTGTCTTCAACGGCGTAACCATCAGCAAAACCGGCGGCGTACATGGTACAGAAGCCATGTATGCCAACCCTCAGCTAGCCGAAATCTTAGGTGATGCAATGGGTGTGGTATTCCAAAGCAACGGACACAAAACCGCTTATATTATGGGTGATACTGTGTGGACGGCAGATGTAAACAAAGCATTGAACCGTTACAAACCCGATTATCTGATTATGAACACGGGCTACGCGCTGATTTCAGGTATTTCAGACGGCATTATTATGGGGACGGCTGATGTATTAAAAGCCAGCCAAGTCATGCCTAAAGCCAAAATCATCACCGTACACATGGATACCGTGAATCATACCGCCGTCAGCCGCGCCGATATGCGTAAATTTATACGCGGTCAAAGCATTGAAAGCCGTGTGAATGTTCCGGAAGACGGAGAAATTGTGAAGCTAGATTGATAAACGGCTCATTACCCTAAAGCAGCCTGCACTTTGCTTTTTAAAGTGCAGGCTGCTTTATTTTTTCGCCGCTTTTATTAAACCGTCCAACCATGCTTGATAGCCGTTTACCATTGGATTCGGCACGGTTTCTGCCAAACCTTTTGCGAGTTTGCCGATTTGGCTTTCTTCGGTTAATACATGCACGCGGTTGTTCGGCAGGCTTTCTAAAATCCAAGCGCCGAAAATTAAAGTGGTAGTGCTGGCGATTAACGAAAGCATCGTACAAAATCAGCTTGAACTGCGCCAAATTGACTTTGCGTTGGTAACACCTGATTTCCAAGCACCGGATATTCATGCAAAAAATCTGTATGACGAACGCTATATTTGTACCGTTCGCCACGATCACCCAATAGCCCAACAATCCCAACTGACCCTTGAGCAATTTTGCCAGTTAGAGCAAGCCTTGATTTCCTATTATGGCGGCCGCTTCAGCGGTGTCGCCGACCAAGCCCTGAAAGCGATGGGACTGCAAAGAAATGTCAGCCTGTCGGTATAAAACTTTATTGTCTTGCCTGAATTGCTGGAGCAAAGCGATTTATTAGCGTCGTGCCTGAGCGCTTGATTATTCATTTAAACAATCTCAAACGCTTTGAACTACCTCTTAAAATTCAAGGCTTCACCAAAACATTGATTTGGCACGAACGGACCCATAAAGATCCAGCATATCGCTGGGTTAGGGAGTTAATTGAAAAGGCTTGTTTGGTTGACGATGAAAAATAAGCTACTTAATGTCCTATTTTGTATTCCTTTCACTCATATTTTTTCCCAGTTCCTCCACCAAAAAATCTAAAAATACGCGTAGGCGAAGATTGACGGCTTTATCGCTGTAATAAACAGCATTGAAGGGGAGCGTTTTATTGGAGGTTTGTTCAGTAAGTAGGGGGAATTAATTTTCCTTCAGCGATGTCATTGTCTACCAAAAAATCTGATAAACAAGCAATACCACAACCTGAAAGGCACAATGATCGTAAGATTTCACCACTGCTGGCGGTAAAGTGCGGTGAAATTTTATAGGGATTTCCTTGAGCATCTAAAACCGCCCATGTATTTAGAGAAGTAGGCTCGGTGAAGCCTAAACATTGATGATTGGCAAGATCTTCAGTTGATTGTGGTGTACCGTATTTTACTAAGTAGTCTGGACTGGCGACTACACAGAAGTGGCTATCAAACAAATGACGGGCACACAGCCCTGAATCATCCAATTCTCCAGCTCGTAAGGCAATATCGACTTTGCGTTCAATTAGATTGATATAGCCTTCGGAAGAAACTAGCGAAAGTTGAATATGTGGATAGCATTCGTTGAATTTTGCTGCCAGTGGCACTAGCAGATGTAACACCATCGGCATAGCAGAATCTACCCGTAGTATGCCTTGTGGTACTTCGTGTACTGCCAGCATTTCAGCTTCTGCCGCCGCCATTTCTTGTAGAATTTTCTGTACTTGGCGAAAATATTTCGAACCTTCTTCTGTTAGTCTTAGCTGTCGCGTGGTACGGTTGATGAGGTTCACGCCTAATTTCTCTTCTAGTCTTTTCACCACGCGGCTTACCGCAGAATTTGCCATCGCTAGCTGCTTGGCTGCTCGGCTAAAACTGCCATTTTCGACTACTTGTACAAATACTATTAATTCTTCAGAAGTTGTTTTCATTTTATTATTCTGTTTAACGCAAAAGAGTTTTTTTATTTTTGCACTTTTTAAGTATAAAGTAAAACGGCATAATAAAGTCCTCTTTGGATTATTATTTTAGGAGCAAAAGATGAATATTTTATTATTAGATGGCGGTAAAAATTTCGGACATTCACATGGCGAGTTGAATCACACGCTTCACAAAAAAGCGAAAGAAGTTTTGACCGCACTTGGACATGATGTAAAAGAAACCGTGATTGATGCCGGCTATGATGTTGAAGCAGAAATTGAAAAATTCTTGTGGATGGATGCCGTGATTTGGCAGATGCCGGGCTGGTGGATGCACGAGCCTTGGACAGTGAAAAAATACATAGATGAGGTATTAACCGCCGGACACGGCAAACTTTACCACAGTGATGGCCGCCATCGTGTCAATCCAACCGAAGGCTACGGCACAGGTGGTTTGTTGCAAGGCAAAAAACACATGCTCTCGCTTACTTGGAATGCGCCGATTGAAGCCTTCACTCGCGAAGGCGACTTTTTCGAAGGCAAAGGTGTGGATGCGTTATATATGCACTTTCACAAACTCAACGAGTTCATCGGCTTGACCCGTCTGCCGACATTCTTATGTAACGATGTGATTAAAAATCCACAAGTAGAACAATATTTAGCAGACTATCAAGCACACTTGGAAAAAGTATTCGGCTAATGGCAAAAAAGGTGGGTAAAAATGCCCACCTTTTTTATTATTGATGAATAGTTGTGATCATTGTAAATGAGCCACATCGTTAAGTTGCTCAATATGAAAACCGATTTCACTATCATATTTCACAATACTGATCGAAGTATTTAACAATGACACGGATTTACTCTCATCACGATGGTTTTCCCAAGTCGCTCCGCCTAGTAAGGATAATAAAAGCCGCAAGGTATGGCCATGTGATACCACTAAAATATTGGCTCCCGATTGATGTACTTTAATGATATCGCAAAGGGCGTCCATTGCACGTACTGCTAATTGTTCAAAGGTTTCACCACCATTGCTTAATGCTTTATAAGCTGCCGGGTCATTAGTCAGTTGTTTGAATTCGGTTAGTTTCCGCAGGTCAGCGATCTGCATACCTTCCCAACTTCCAAAAGATTGTTCATTTAGTCCACAGTGCTGAAAAAGAGGGATGGGACGCTGGCCGATAATATGGCTAGTCGTATCAATGGCACGTTGTAAAATGCTGGAATAAGCAGCGGTAAATTCTACTTGTTGTAGCGCTACGCCGGTTTTCTGAGCTCCTGTAATTCCTTGGATGAAAAGAACAGGCTGCACTACAACCGTTTTG
>NZ_KV799958.1:7298-9110 GCF_001810105.1 Neisseria sp. HMSC068C04 | reverse complement strand
TGCCAGTATTTTAGTCTATTAATTCCTGTTTCTCCTAGTTGTGCAATCACTTACACAAAAAGGCCATCTGAAATTTTTCAGATGGCCTTTTTGTGTTTCACATTTTAGTAAGCGCAATTGATATCGTTTTAACTCAGCTATACTCTTTTTTCTCATTACGCTTTTCTTTTCATATCCAAATAAAGTAAGATTCAGTCAAAGTATTACCCGTCCGGACGGCTTTATCCTGCATTTCGACTATGCCGACAACGGTCTGTTGCTGTCGGTGACCGAACCTAATGGCAACAGTACTACCTATCACTACAATGAAAACCGCCAGCCCGACCTCATTACCGACTGTTCCGGTTACGAAACCAAACTCTCCTATACACCCAAAGGACAACTGGTGCGCTTTACCGATGCACTGGGCCAACAGACTGAATACCACTACGACGCCAATCAAAACCTTACCCTCACCTAATCAACCATATCTTTAGGGGTAATACATGTATTGCCTCAAGGAGATGTCATCCAAGTCACGACATGAAGCCGTAATCTGAAAGATAGGTATTGATGATGCCATAACGGCGTGCGCGCTCTTCATCAGTCTCCACATCTAAAAAGTCGTTACTGCCTTTTTCTTTTTCTGCCTTAAAGGCATAAGAAAGAATATGTGCAGACAAATGGTTACCGTTTTTACCCTCTTATGATAGGCCTTTACTGCTTCATCAAATCTATCCTTAATCTGTAAATGACTCCCCAGTTCTAAAGAAGAAGCTCCCTGTCCTTGTTCAGAGGCACATTGGTGTATCTTGCGCATCAGCCGTCTTCAATATAGCCTTTGAGCAGATAGTATGCAGTAGGAGGAAACTGTTTATGCAACATTTTATACAATTTGTTGACTTCGGCTTCGACCTCAATGTCGGTACCCCTTGTCCAGTCGTTACTGAGCAGGAACTGCAGCCGTATGTTTGCCTTATAGTCGCTGTTGGTGGCGGTAATGAGGTAACCGCTTACCCCATCAAGATCTGCCAGTACTTAAACCTGCTTTTCCATTTGCCCATAAAGTTTTCAGCAATACTTTCCACGCTGACAATTTAGGCTCTGGCTTAAATCATAAAAAAACCGTCTGAAAACAAGCGATTTCAGACGATTTTTTGATAATGAATAGAATTTAAATCTAAGCAAAAAATTACGGATTAACTCGCAGACTATTATCGATAAAAACAAGCGTTTTCTCGACATCATACGCATGAATGGCTGAACTAAATACCGCCATTCTGTTAGAAAGTCGTTTTAATTCATCGCCTTGAAAAAATGCTCTCATCGCTTGACGATCAGCAAAACCTAAAATCAACACCCCATGAAACTGTACTTCCGGTGCATTATCATGCGCCACATTAGGTGAATTCCATTGACTTTTATCCCAAGGGTTATATGCGGTGGCACGCAATTCTTTTAATTTACCAATATTCGCTAAACTCGGCGCCAATTCTTGATTGATAAATTGTTGAAATTCATGTTCGCTGATATTAGGTCGTTTGCGAATAAAGACCATACTTCGAGCGTTCACAACATCATTGTGGTCTGCCACATGATACCACTTGGAATTTTCAGGCACTGCCGCATACAAAATGGTGCGTTTAAATAAATTCACTTCATCAGCCTGTGCCAACTGACTTTGCTTTTCGCCTTGAGCAGAGAAACCACTTTTTACAGTCACATCTGCCACCCCATCAATTTTTCTTTCAGCAGGAATACGGGTTTCTACACCATCAATGGCTGGCCACAGACCTGTAGAGACCTTTGCAAAAATAGTCTGTTAACGAAATT
>NZ_KV799958.1:0-7198 GCF_001810105.1 Neisseria sp. HMSC068C04 | reverse complement strand
AATTTTAGTAACCTATGTTATTGCAAAGGTCTCCTGTATTGTGTTCTGCAAAATGAATTTGACGATACTCTTTCAGATCCTGATTGGCAGCAATAATTTGGGAATGTGGTCCTTGCCAACGTTGCATACTCTCTTGACGCGGTTTATCGGCACGCATCCACAATAAAACGGATGATGATACATTTTTTTCAACGGGTACAGCCGTTTGCACAGGCATGACGGATATCGTTTCAGCTTGGCTATTCATGCTTAATGAAAAGCCCAGCAATATTACGGCTAATTTTACTATGTTAGTTATACTATTTTTATTCATCATATTCTAAATCCCAAAATAAATGGTTAATCAGAGTTCATTCATATTTTCAGATTACCTGAAACACATTAACTCAACTCCGCCCTGTACTCAAACCTGCCTTGCCGTTTTCCCACAAGGTTTTCAGCAATACTTTCCACGCTGACAATTTAGGATTGGGCTGTTTGCCTTGTCCGATCAAATCCATTTGCGTCATATACCAGTTCATTTCCAGCATTGCGCCCGCTTTTTTATCAACCAACGCCACGCCTGTTTGAATGCGGTCAGTTTGCACGGTTTGGTAGGTGCCGTTTTGCATTTAGTTCGCCAAATCGGGGACTAAAGCAAATGGACGGGCGACGCCAACCAAATCCAAATGACCGCTGGATAAGGCATCTTCCATGGCGCTTTGCGAACGAAATCCGCCGGTGATAATCAGCGGGGCTTGGCTGACTGCACGGGCTTTTTCGGCGTAATCGATGAAGAAGGCTTCGCGTTTGCGGGTGCTGTCTTTGGCGGCGAGCATTTGCGGGCTTTCGTAATTGCCACCGGAAACTTCAATAAAATCAATGCCCATTTCCGATAACTTTTGTACCACCTGCACCGATTCGCTTTCGTCAAATCCGCCTTTTTGGAAGTCCGCCGAATTGAGTTTTACGCCCACCAAGAAATCTTTGCCCACGGCAGCGCGGATAGCAGTGTAGATTTCCAAAAGGAAACGCATACGATTTTCCAAGCTGCCGCCCCATTGGTCTTGGCGGCGGTTGTGGTGCGGCGAGAGGAATTGGCTGATGAGATAGCCGTGCGCGGCGTGAATTTGTACGCCTGAAAAGCCTGCCTGCTCGGCAATTTTGGCGGTTTGCACGAATTGCTGAATCAGCCCGTTGATTTCATCGGCACTCAATTCGCGCGGCGGATTGATGAAGCCGTCCATGCCCACCAACGGCACGGCGCTCGGCGCAAGCGGTGTTTTATTGACCACCGCAGGCGACTGCTTGCCCGCATGGTTGATTTGCATGATAAGCAACGTGTCGTTTTGCGTGCCGGCTTTCGCCCATTTTTTCAGCATCTTAAGACTGCGGTCGTCTGAAATCACCACATCGTTTATCGAACCTTTGCCGCTTTCGGCGACCATCACATTGCCCGTAACCAAAACGCCCGCGCCGCCTTCTGCCCAAGTGCCATACAGGCGGACGAGTTTTTCAGACGGCTGGTCGTTTTGGGCAAGTTGCTCTTCCATGGCGGATTTGAAGATACGGTTTTTGGTGGCTTTGCCGTTTTGAAAAGTGAATGGCGTGAATAACATAATCGTTCCTTTAAGTTGATAAGTTTAAAAATGTAAACGTATTTGGTTAAAAATAAAGGGTTAACGGATAACCCTATTTTGAAAGCGGGCAATTTTGAGCCATCAAATCAGCAAGCTGTTTCAATCTCGCCACCGCATCCGCCATGGCAATACTGTAAAACCGCTCTTTGCCGACCTGCTCCACCGCCACCGCCCCGGCTTGCAACATGATTTTCAAATGGTGTGACACTGCTGGGCGCGACAGATGCAGATGCTCGGTCAGCTCATTCACATTCATCTTGCCGTGTTCCCACAGCACGCGCAGGATTTGATGGCGGTTTTCATCGCTCAACACGGTAAAGATGGGAATGCACTCGCGCATTAAATTCATAGTTTGTTGCGGCATATTCGGCTTCTTGAGTTTATATGTTTAAAAACTTGAACGCACTTTAGAGGAAAAGATGGGGAAATGTCAAAGGGAATTTTCAGAAGATGGTTTTAACGTACAAATCACAGTGTTTCATCAATGATTATCTCAGTCTGCAAGCCGTTTCAGACGACCTTTTTCGTAATAAAGAGTGGTCAAATTTTTAAGTGTTTTGCAAATCATCTTAAAAATTTGACCACTTGCATCATTATCTAGACCGCAGCCGTCTGAAACATTGATAGACCGGTTACTGATCCACTTTTGTCCATTTTGCCAATGTCTGCTTCATCTGTGCCTGAGGGATGAAGCGAGCCATCCGTTCTACTTCTTTGCCTTGATAAAACAGCAGCCATGCAGGTACGGTCAGCACGTGGAAACGTCCAGCCATTTCGGGTATTTCAGCAATATCTGCTTTTACGGCATACACATTCCCCTCCACCGCCAAAGCTGAATCAAGCTGGGCAGCCACGACCGTACAAACGCCGCAGATTGGGGCTTTGATGTACAGTGATACTAAAGGGTGTGTGGCGATGGCCTGTTCGATGTCTTTCAGAGTGTGCAGTTGTTGCATGTCATGTACTCCTTTGAGCGATTAAGCCCTTTTCTAGTTGTTAGAAAAGGGGCTTTCAACGAAATAAAAACAAGAAAGTAGTTTGAGCCGTTTAGATTTTTTCGACAACCACTTTTGCCCGTGCTTTCAGGCTGTTCAACACTGGCGAGCTGGCGGCGGAGCGGTCGGCGAAATTTTGCAGGGTAGGAAGGTCGGCGTCGGCTTTTACTTTTACGGTTAGCACCAAATTATCCAGTCCGCCGTAGCCATCTTCCATGCCGAACAGTTTGGCCAAGTCGATACCGCCGCTTGCGGATATTTCAAACTGTTCCAGTTTCACGCCTGCCTGTGCTGCTTGCAACTCGAAACCTATGGAGCAGCAGCCTGCAGCAGCGCCGATCAGGTATTCCATCGGATTTGGGGCGGCGTTTTCACCGCCCATGCTTTTCGGTTCATCTGTGGTAAAGGCTGGGAAGCGACGCACGGAGATTTCGTTCTTTGTGCCGGATACCCAGCGCGAATTAGCGCGTAATGCTGCCTTGCCTTTTGTATGGTCGTTTTCAATCGCTGCCATGGTAGTTCGGAAACGTTCGATATCTAACCCGTTAATCATGTTTTGTCCTTTCATAATGATGAATTGCAGATGGTTTTTCGCTACACTTACACGCCCAATTTCCACGCGGAGATGCGTTTCAAATTATCCACCGTGTCGTGATTGACGATGGCGGCGAACGTGCTGTCCAGTTTGGCAATTTCAGCTTTGTCTTCATTGCTGAGGGCAAAGTCAAAGACGTTCAAGTTTTCCGCCATGCGTTCGGGTTTGGTGGATTTTGCCAACACGATGATGTCGCGTTCCACCAGCCAGCGGGTAATCACTTGCGCCACGGATTTGCCATATTTCGTACCAATTAGCGACTGACAAAATGGTGGGCAAAAGCCCACCGCTTCAAGTTGATGTTTTATCATTAACCAAACACTTTTTTCAAATGTGCTTGGTAGTCTGCGAAGTATTGTTCTACTTGTGGATTTTTAACTACATCGTTACATGTAAATGTCGGTAGACGGGTCAAACCGATGAACTCGTTGAGTTTGTGGAAAGGCATGTACACAGCATCCACATCTTTGCCTTCAAAGAAGTCGCCTTCACGGGTGAACGCTTCAATCGGCGCATTCCAAGTAAGCGAAAGCATGTGTTTTTTGCCTTGCAACAAACCACCTGTACCGAAGCCTTCGGTCGGGCTGACACGATGACGGCCATCACTGTGGTAAAGCTTGCCGTGTCCAGCGATAAATACTTCGTCTATGTATTTCTTCACTGTCCAAGGCTCGTGCATCCACCAAACAGGCATCTGCCAAATCACGGCATCCATCCACAAGAATTTTTCGATTTCTGCCTCAACATCATAGCCAGCATCAATCACAGTTTCTTTTACATTGTGTCCAAGTGCGGTCAAAACTTCTTTTGCTTTTTTGTGAAGCGTGTGGTTTAACTCACCATGTGAATGGCCGAAAGCTTTACCACCGTTTAATAATAAAATGTTCATTTTTACTCCTAAGAATAAATAATTTATAAAAAAAGGATGTGATGTTTACGGATATTGACTTCTGTTCACTCTCATGAAAGTGCAGTCATTTTATGATTTGTTTTTATTGAGATAAATAGGGTTTAGCTTTATTATGTAATGAATTAAATTCACTAATAAAAGAGAGTTTAAAGAGAAAATGCAGAACTTTAACGAGCTGAATTATTTTTTGACACTCGCGCAAACGCAGAGTTTTGTGAAAGCGGGACAGCTTTTGGGGATTTCTTCTTCGGCGTTGAGCCATAGCATGAAAAATTTAGAAACGCGGCTGAACCTGCGCTTGTTCAACCGCACGACACGCAATGTGTCGCTGACCGAAGCCGGGCAACAGCTTTTCGACCAACTTTCCCCGCTTTATCAAGCCATAAACCAAGAAGTCGATGCATTAAATGATTTTTTGAATACGCCATCGGGATTGATTCGCATCAACGCCCCTACAGTGGCGGCGGAAGCGGTGTTGTACCCGAAATTAAAGCCGATTTTGAACCAATACCCGAAAATCCGCTTGGAAATCGTGGTGGACGATCGTTGGGCAGATATTGTGAAAGAAGGATTTGATATGGGCGTTCGGTTAGGTAACAAGGTAGCGAAAGAGATGATTGCGGTGCCAATTTCCGCACCGCTCAAAATGGTATTGGTTGCCTCGCCCGATTATTTGGCGCAACATGGTTCACCAAAAAATATTGATGATCTGCAACAACACCGCCTTATCGGCATAAAACTCTCCGCTGAACACGGCACGGAGATGCAGTGGGAATTCAAATACAAAAAAGAGCTGATTACGTTTACACCCAAATCGCAGTTTTCCATCAACAATCATCTACGCCTGCAAGCCGTTTCAGACGGCCTCGGCATCACTTGGCTGCCGCATATCATCGCCGCAGACGCACTCCATTCTGGGCAGTTGGTCGAGCTGTTGCCCGAGTACGCCATCACTTACGATCCGCTTTATCTCTATTACCCCAGCCGCCGCGGGCATTCCAATGTGTTTAAGCTGATTGTGGATGCGTTAAAAGTAAAAGCCGTCTGATAATTCAGACGGCTTTTTATGGTAAAGTGCGGTCAGATTTCAAAGCATTTTTACAAATCCTATTTAAAATATGGCAGCTCTTTCCCTCTAACTTTGAACTTCTTAATGCAGATTGCCAAACTGCCCCACATCTTATAAATGAGTAATTAACACGCCCTCACCTAGACGTTCAAATACTAAGAAATCATCACACCTAAATATTTGAGCCTTGATTTATAAGTAATTTGATGGCTACTTATCGTACTTTGATTTCAATTTGTCGCATTTAGATACTTCTTTGTCGTCTTCTGATTTTAAATTGTCGTTTTTTGCAGCTATAATCCACTCATCAAATCATGCAGGCAACTGCATTTTTCCTCAACTGCAAACAGGACTAGACAACATGAGCAACAAAACAGCATTGATTACCGGTGGCGCGACGGGTATCGGCAAAGAGACCGCAAAGAAATTACTCGCCAAAGGCGTGAACGTCGTGATTAGCGGCCGCCGTGCCGATGTGGGCGCGCAGGCGGCGCAGGAATTAGCGGCGTTTGCCAAAGACGGTGCGAAGGTAAAATTCGTGCAGAACGACGTTACCGACGAAGCGGGCGTAAAAGCCCTGATTGACGGCATCGTCGCCGAATTCGGCGCGCTTGATTATGCGGTGAACAATGCTGCGGTATCGCTGGAAACAGGACTGCTGCCGCAATCTGACAGCGAAGTATACAAAAAGATGCTGCAAATCAACGTCTTAGGCGTTTACTACTGCATGAAGCACGAAATCGCGCAAATGCAGAAACAGGGCGGCGGCGCGATTGTGAACCTGTGTTCCATCGCGGGCTTGAACGGCATTCCTTACGCCAGCACCTATGCTTCCACCAAACACGCGGTGGTCGGCTTAACCAAATCCTGCGCCCTTGACCATGCGGCAGAAAACATCCGCATCAACGGCGTCGCACCGGGAGCAACCCGCACCGAAATCATTGCCAAACAGATTTCAGGCGCGGATGAAAACATCGACCCGAAAGCCTTGGAAACCATGCACCCGATGAACCGCATGGGCAACCCGCACGAACCGGCAAACGCGATTGTGTGGCTGCTGTCCGACGAGGCCAGCTTCACCACCGGACACATTTTGAGCGTGGACGGCGGCTTCCAAGCGAAGTAAGCGTTTGGCGTGAACAAAGGTCGTTTGAAAAGCCAAACAAGGCTTCAGACGACCTTTTAAAAATAGGCGTTAATCTTTTATCATTTGATAATCAAAAGATTGTCGAATCAGCCCCATAACATAAGTCAAATCATCAAAATTATCTAAGCGGACTTCAACATCTCCATTACCCCATTTCCCTAAATTTGTAATATCTCGACACAGCCCGAGAGGGTCTTGAATATCGGCAAATCGCATATTTAAAGGGGCTGACGTAGATTAGCAGTTATGCTAGGCTACGAACGTTCCGCTGCCGATATTTTGGGCATTCAGCCCAACTCCGCTATTCTATTCTACCGCAAAATTCGTATGGTTATCAGCCATTATCTGGCCTTGGTTGCCGATGAGGTTTTTGAGGGCTCTGTCGAGTTGGACGAAAGCTATTTCGGCGGACGGAGTAAAGGCAGACGTGGTCGCGGCGCGGCAGGAAAAGTGGTTGTCTTTGGCATTCTGAAACGCAACGGACGGGTATATACCGTTGTCGTAGATAATGCCAAGTCCGATACTTTGATGCCTGTTATCAAATAAATTTATTTTGTTGAAAGTTACTATTAGGTTGAGACCTTTGCAAAATTCCTTTTTCCTGACAGCCGAAATCCAAACACAGGTTTTCAGCTGTTTTTGTTTCAAATATCCACTGATTCTACCCAAATCCCCCTTGGATACCTGATTAATCAGGTATCTGACCGCCTTTTAGGCGGCAACAGGCACACTTAGCCTATTGGCGGCTTTCAAAAGGTTCAAACACATCGCCTTCAGATGTTGCCGGTTTTCCTCACTATCGTAGCCTTTATCGGCATAGACGGTCGTGCCTTTGGGCAGTCCTTCCAACAAAGGCGACAGGT
>NZ_KV799957.1:0-394 GCF_001810105.1 Neisseria sp. HMSC068C04 | reverse complement strand
TTTTCAGACGGCCTTATATATTGCGTTCCATCAGGGGCGCATATTCTTAATTCTTGTAAAGCCCCTTAACTAAGCCAGTGAAGGGGCTTTAATTATGCTTATTTTCTACACCGTAAATCCCGAACCAGTATCTTTTCCAAAGGCATATATCCTCAAAGTATTCAAGGATATAAGTGATGAATCTCAATGTGTCAAAACCCTTTGCTTCCCTATTTCTTATCCAGCTTTAAAACACAAGGCTGAAAACGCCGCAAACGAATGCGGAAGACTTTTAGTAAGGGAATTGATGAATGAGGAATTTAGCCGTGAAAGCTTGGGAAGATAAAGCCGTGGCGGTAGGCGCAGACATGGCGGACGCGCCAGCGGACGGCAAGGCTGCGACAACCGCCGAAGG
>NZ_KV799956.1:43804-122904 GCF_001810105.1 Neisseria sp. HMSC068C04 | reverse complement strand
GGAAAAAGGAATTTTGCAAAGGTCTCGGCCTTTTTTTAACCTTATAACCCGATTAGGCTTTTGGTTTTAAAGCGGCAGCTTCGCGAGCCAGACGGGTGATGGTATCCCAGTCTTTGTTTTTGATGGCTTCTTTCGGAGTCAGCCATGAGCCGCCGACGCACAAGACATTAGGCAGTGCCAAGTACTCGGGGGCAGTTGCCAGGCTGATGCCGCCGGTCGGGCAGAAGCGAACATCGGCGTAAGGGCCGTACAGGGCTTTGAGCATGGCTTTGCCGCCAACGACTTCGGCAGGGAAGAGTTTGAGGGTATCGATGCCGTGTTCCAAAGCCAGTTGGACTTCGCCCGGAGTGGCAACGCCGGGAATCAAGGGGATGCCGCTGTTGTGGCTGGCTTTGGCGAGGGATTCGTGCAGACCCGGGCTGATAGCGAAAACCGCGCCTGCGTCTTCGACGGCTTTGAGCTGTTCGGGGTTGGTAACCGTACCCGCGCCGACGATGGCGTTAGGCACTTCTTTGGCAATCAGGCGGATGGCGTCAAGGCCGACAGGGGTGCGCAGGGTGATTTCGAGGGTGGGGATGCCGCCTTCGACAAGGGCATGGGATAAATCGACGGCAGTACTCAAGTCGTCAATCGCCATTACCGGCACAACTGCGCCGGCTGTCAGGATTTCACGAGGGGTCAGTTTAGACATTTTAGGTCTCCGTTGGGGACTGTATCGTAATAGGGTCGTTAACAGTTTCAAACGGCCTGTTTGTTTTAAAAGGCCGTCTGAAAAGGGTTAGGCAAATTCGCCGCCGAAGCTCATGGCACCGGTTTCTGCGCTGCTGGTCATGCTGCGGAAGTTGGCGAAGAGTTCGCGGCCGCAACCTTGTTGGTTGGCGCTCAAGTCGATGCGCTCGACTTCGCGGGCGTTCCATTCGGCTTCGTTGATCAGGACGTTGAGTTCGCCGGTAACGGAGTCGAAGCGGATCAGGTCGCCGGTACGGATTTTGGCGATGTTGCCGCCCATCAGGGCTTCGGGCGTCATGTGGATGGAGGCCGGAACTTTGCCGGACGCACCGGACATACGGCCGTCGGTCAGCAACGCTACTTTGAAACCGCGGTCTTGCAGAATGCCCAAAGGTGGGGTCAGTTTGTGCAACTCGGGCATACCATTGGCGCGCGGGCCTTGATAGCGGACGACGCAGACAAAGTCGCGTTCCAACTCGCCGCGCTCAAACGCAGCCAAAACTTCGCGTTGGTCGTTGAACACGATGGCAGGCGCTTCGATGATGCGGCAGCCTTCGCGCACGGCAGATACTTTAATCACGCCGCGACCGATGTTGCCTTTCATCAGACGCAAACCGCCGTCTGGGGAGAACGGGTTGTCGGCTTTGCGCAGGATGTCTTCATTGCCGCTGGTTTCAGGGGCTTCGCGCCATTCGAGTTTGCCGTCGATGAGGAAAGGCTCTTTGGTGTAGTGGCGCATACCGTGTCCGACGACGGTATCGACATCGTCGTGCAACAGGCCTGCGTCCAGCAATTCGCGGATGACGAAAGGCAGGCCGCCGGCCGCGGTAAAGTGGTTCACGTCGGCTTTGCCGTTTGGATATACACGGATCAGCAATGGGATGATGGAAGAAATTTCGTCGAAGTCGTCCCAGTTCAAAATCACGCCTGCGGCACGCGCCATGGCGACGAGGTGCATGGTGTGGTTGGTCGAACCGCCGGTCGCCATCAGGCCGATCAGGGCGTTGATAAAGGATTTTTCGGTCAACATTTCGCCCAATGGTTTAATGGTGCCGTTTTTAATGCCGCGTGCGAGGTGTCCGGCAGCGTAGCGGGTCAGGGCTTCGCGCAGGTCGGTATAAGGGTGGACAAAGGCGGCGGCGGGCAGGTGCACGCCCATCATTTCCATCATCATTTGGTTGGAGTTGGCTGTACCGTAGAAGGTACAAGTACCCGGGCTGTGGTAAGAACCCATTTCGCTTTCAAGCAAGGCATCACGGCCAACTTTGCCTTCGGCGAAAAGTTGGCGGGTACGGGCTTTTTCTTTATTGCCGATACCGCTGGACATCGGGCCTGCCGGAACGAAGATGCCTGGAATATGGCCGAAAGACAACGCACCGATCATCAGGCCGGGAACAATTTTGTCGCACACGCCCATAAACAGGCTGCCGTCAAACATTTGATGAGACAGACCGATAGCGGTACTCATGGCAATCACGTCGCGGGAGAACAGCGACAATTCCATACCGGCGTAGCCTTGGGTAATACCGTCGCACATGGCGGGTGTACCGCCGGCGACTTGGGCGGTCGCGCCGTTTTTCTGTGCTTCGTCTTTGATTTGATCGGGGAAGTCTTTAAACGGCTGGTGTGCGGAAACCATGTCGTTGTAGGCGGTGATGATGCCTAAGTTGGGGACGGTATCCTGAAGCATTTCGATTTTGATGCTTTTGGGCATGGCGGCATAGCCGTGCGCCAAATTGCTGCAGCCGAGTTGGTTGCGCTCTAAGCGTCCCATCTGTTTGGCACTGCGGATTTTCGCCAGATATTTTTCACGCGTCGGGCGGCTGCGCTCGATGATGCGCTCGGTAATCTCGGCGAGTTTAGGGTGAATAGGAGTGGGGTTCATGTGCTGTCTCCTGGCAAAACGATATGATAGGGATTTTGTTTGCGCGTTTCTGATTTTTGTATTGGGTGTTTTTTCAGACGGCCTGGAGCTGTGGGAATAAATAATGAGTGCCGTCTGAAATGTTGAAGATTTCTCTTCGAAGCGTCTGGGTATTATAGTACAAATTCTGTAATTTTGTTACAAAATAATTCGCTAAGTGGAAGAAATTTGATTTAAATCGAGGTATGGTCAATTCGTAAAATGTTGGGCTGCAAAAGTCATCAAACTTTTATGTTAAATCAAACAATTTGTAAAAATGAGAATGGACAAAATCTGTAGCCATGTGTAGTATTACTACTCACTAGCCCGCTTGTTTGAAATTTTGGTGCAGGCGATTGGTTTTTTACTGCTTATTGCTTAAAGGCTTTTGATTTTAATTGATTTTTATGGATGATGACAGTCCAAAAGTTTTGAAGCAAGCTTCCTCAACGAGAGATGAAACAATGAGTACACAGACAAATTTTGATTTGGTGTTGTTTGGCGCGACCGGCGATTTGGCAATGCGTAAACTTTTGCCTTGCCTGTATCAGGCGCATGTAGCCGGTTTGCTTCATCCCGAAGGTCGTATTTTGGGCGTAAGCCGCAGCGAATTGGATACCGCCGGCTTTTTGGCTAAAGTGGAAACGAATTCTAAAATCCATGTCAAACAAAATTTCTCAGATGAAGCGTGGGCGTCGTTTATCCAACGCATCGAGTATTTAAAAGTCGATGTTACAGAGAAAGGCGATTTCATTGCCTTGGGCGACTTGGTAAAAGCACGCAAGAATACTGAAAATGTCGTAATCTACCTCTCAACTGCGCCGAAATTCTTTGCGCAAGCCTGTGAAAACCTTGCCGAAATCGGTTTGAATGCCGATAACGTGCGTGTGGTTTTGGAAAAACCGTTGGGTACGGACTTGGCCTCTTCCCAGCAAATCAATACAGATGTAGCCCGTTATTTCAAAGAAGAACAAATCTATCGTATTGACCATTATTTAGGTAAAGAAAGCCTGCAAAACTTGCTGGCTTTGCGTTTTGCCAATGTGATGTTCGAGCCGTTGTGGAACAACAAATATATTGAAAGCGTACAGCTGACCATCGCCGAGCAGTTGGGCGTGGAAGAACGCGGCGAGTTTTACGACATTACCGGTGCGTTGCGCGATATGGTGCAAAACCACTTGATGCAAATGCTTTGTATGACTGCGATGGAAGCACCGGCGAGCTTGGATGCCGATGCCGTACGCGACGAGAAAGTGAAAGTCATCAAATCGCTGAAACCGCTGACCATCGAATCCGTCAACGAAAATGTTATTCGCGGCCAATATGTTGCAGCAAACGGCATGAACGGCTATCTGGAAGAAGTCAACGTTCCGCAAGACAGCTTTACTGAAACCTATGTCGCCATCAAAGCCGAAATCGAAAATGAGCGTTGGAAAGGCGTACCTTTCTACCTGCGTACCGGCAAACGCATGGCAGGCAAAGTGGCGGAAATCGTGTTGAACTTCCGTCCGCTGCAAAACCATATTTTTGACAACAGCCAACCTGCGCCGAATCGTTTGGTTATTGAACTACAACCGACCGAATCCGTCCGCCTTTACACCCAAGTGAAAACCCCGGGGGCAGGCAACAAAGTCGAAGTGACACCGATTGGCGTGGACTTGGGCGCAGCCTTAGAGGGTCGCCGCGCCGAGGCTTATGAGCGCCTGCTGCTGGATGTGATTAACGGCAAACTCGCTTTGTTCAACCGTCGTGACGAACTCGAAGCCGCTTGGGAATATGTGATGCCGATTTTGGAAAACTGGGCGAACAATACAACGCCTCCACATGCTTACGAAGCCCATTCTTGGGGTCCTGAAGCTGCGCGCGCGCTGTTGGCCCGTGACGGCAACAAGTGGCACGAAGAGCAATAATATTTCTTTCAGACGGCCTTGTTTTCCAACAAAAGGCCGTCTGAAACCATGAAAGGACGAAACATGTTTGTTTGGCACGAACAAGAAAACGCTGCAACTGCCGCGCAAGCTCTCGCCGATGCCGTTGCCGCCGCATTACAAGCCACGTTGAATGAGAAAGGCCATGCGGTTTTGGCCGTTTCCGGCGGTCGTTCGCCGATTGCGTTTTTCGAGGCTTTGTCGCAAAAAGATTTAAATTGGCAAAATGTCGGTATTACTTTGGTGGACGAGCGTATCGTTCCGACCACGCATGCCGACAGCAATACGGGCTTGGTACGCGAATATCTGCTTAAAAATAACGCGGCCGTTGCTACATGGATTCCTGTTGTTGAAGACGGAAAATCTGAAACTGAATTACAACCTGAAGTTGTCGTTGCTTACGCATTGAAACATTACAAGCAACCTGACGTGCTGGTGTTGGGCATGGGCGGAGACGGGCATACGGCGTCGTTGTTCCCTCAAGCGCCTCAATTACAGGCCGCAATCAATGAAGATGATGACCCGACATTGATTCATACTACGCCGGTTACCGCGTCGCATGAGCGTGTGAGCATGACTTTGGGTGCGATTGCCAAAACGCCGAATGTATTTTTGGCCATTCAAGGCGCAGAGAAAAAAGCGGTATTCGACAAGGCTGCTGCAAAGGCCGATACCGAATATCCGACCAGTCTGATTCTCAATCACCAAGGAATTAACTGCCATGTCTACTATGCACACTGAGGCTTATCCTCGTTTGGTCGCCGATATCGGCGGTACGAATGCCCGTTTTGCACTTGAAACTGCACCACAGGTTATTGAAAAAGCTGAAGTCTTGCCTTGCAAGGATTACGACACCATCATCGATGCCGCCAAAACTTATTTGGAACGCGCAGGCAGCCCGAAAGTTTTGCACGCTGCCTTTGCGATTGCCAATCCGATTTTGGGCGACTGGGTGCAGATGACCAACCACCACTGGGCATTCTCCATCGAAACCACCCGTCAGGCTTTGGGTTTTGAAACGTTGATTCTGTTGAACGACTTTACCGCCCAAGCTTTGGCGGTAACACAAACCGATAAGAAAGACTTGATACAAATCGGCGGCCAAAAACCAATCGAGTTTGCACCTAAAGCCGTTATCGGTCCGGGTACCGGTTTAGGTGTCAGCGGTTTGGTGCACAGCGCTGCCGGCTGGGTGGCGTTGGCAGGCGAGGGCGGCCATACCAGCTTCCCGCCGTTTGATGATATGGAAGTGTTGATTTGGCAATACGCTAAAAACAAATACGGTCATGTTTCTGCCGAGCGTTTTTTGAGCGGCGCAGGTTTGAGCCTGATTTACGAAGCATTGGCCAAACGCGACAACATCAAACAATGTCATCTGAAACCTTCTGAAATCACCGATAAGGCATTGAGCGGAACATCGCCGATTTGCCGTCAGACTTTGGATATTTTCTGCGCCATGTTGGGTACGGTCGCTTCCAATTTGGCTTTGACCTTGGGCGCGCGTGGCGGCGTGTATTTGTGCGGCGGGATTATCCCGCGCGTGTTGGATTACTTTAAAACGTCTCCATTCCGCAGCCGCTTTGAAAACAAAGGCCGCTTTGAAGCTTATCTTGCCGCTATTCCCGTGTATGTCGTATTGAGCGAATTTCCGGGCATCGTCGGCGCGGCGGTGGCATTAGACAATCATTTAAATAACGTTTAAACACACAAACGGCGGTGCAGGGCAGGGTACGAAAATGTGCCTTGTCCTGAACGTCAAAGAATCAAAGGGTAGAGTATATGTTAAGCAAAATCAGCGAATCATTGTCCAATCTCTCCGGCGCAGAACGCAAAGTTGCCGAATCTGCGCTGGCCGAGCCGAAATGGTTCGTTCATGCCGCTGTGGCGGAAATCGCCGAGCGTGCATCCGTCAGTCAGCCGACAGTAATCCGTTTCTGCCGCAGTCTGGGTTACAAAGGTTTGCCTGAGTTCAAACTCGCTTTGTCTGCCAGCATCGGTCATGAAGGCATGCCTTACGTTCATGAAGAATTGAACGCCGATGACAACATGAGCAGCGTGGTCGAAAAAGTATTGGGCAATGCCGCAGCTTCCCTTTTGGGCGAGCGCCGCTTCCTGAAAGAATCTGAGCTGGAAAACGCGATTGCTATTCTGATGCACGCGCGACGCGTTGAGTTTTATGGTGTTGGTAACTCCGGCATCGTCGCCCAAGACGCGCAACACAAATTCTTCCGCTTCGGTATGTCCACCGTTGCCTATGTCGATACGCATACCCAGCTGATGGCGGCTTCCGTATTGACCGAGCAGGATGTGTTGGTAGCGATTTCCAATACCGGCTCATCTATCGAACTATTGGATGCGGCCAGTATCGCCAAAGAAAACGGCGCAGCCGTTATCGCGCTGACCCGCAATGATTCGCCGTTGGCTCAAATGGCCGACTGCGTATTGAGCATTGCCACTCAGGAAAATGCCGAGCTTTATACGCCTATGGTGTCCCGTCTTCTGCAGTTGGCCGTTATCGACATTCTTGCCATCGGCTTGGCCTTGCGCTTGGGCGACACTGCCAGCACGCAACTGCAAAAAAGTAAAAAAAGCATACATAACAAACACATCGAATACGATAAAGATTGATTCTTCACTGATATCTTCAGACGGCCCCAACCCACATCAAGGCCGTCTGAAACCTCAAAAAACGGAAACCCCCCGTTCCCGTTTCAGACGACCTCACGGCCGTTTTCTCAACAAAACTGTCCACTATCCAGGAGAGCATCCGATGAAACACCTTCACGATTTACCATCTTGGTCAAAATTATGGATACATTTTGACGAAACCAAAGAACAACATATGCGCGAAATGTTCGAGCAAGATCCCGAACGTGCCGAGCGCTACTGGCTGCAGGTTGGCGGCCTGACTTTGGATTATTCTAAAAACCGTATCAACGACGAAACCATGTCGCTTTTGTTCGAGTTGGCGCGTGAAGCAGGCGTGCCGGAACGGATGCAGCAAATGTTCCACGGCGAAAAAATTAATACAACAGAAAACCGCGCCGTACTCCACATTGCCCTACGCAACCGCACCAATGCCCCCATCGTCGTGGATGGCGAGGATGTGATGCCTAAGGTCAACCATGTCCTGCAACGCATGGGCGAGTTCGCACACGAAGTCCGCAGCGGCAGCTGGTTGGGCTATACCAATCAAGTGATTACCGACGTTGTTAATATCGGTATCGGCGGCTCCGACCTCGGCCCTCTGATGATGTGTACCGCGCTCAAGCCTTTCGGTCATCCGCGCCTGAATATGCACTTCGTCTCTAACGTGGACGGCTCCCAACTGCGCGACGTATTGTCTAAAGTCCACCCTGAAACCACGCTGTTCATCATTGCTTCCAAAACTTTTACCACCCAAGAGACCCTGACCAACGCCCTGACCGCGCGTAAATGGTTCTTGGATCATGCAGGCGATGAAAGCGCCGTAGCCAAACACTTCGTTGCCGTATCGACCAACCAAAAAGCCGTCGCCGAATTCGGTATCGATACCGCCAATATGTTTGAATTCTGGGACTGGGTCGGCGGACGTTACAGCCTATGGTCGGCCATCGGCCTGCCGATTATGCTGTACCTCGGCGAAGAAAACTTCATCGAAATGCTCAACGGCGCGCACTTGATGGACCAACACTTCATCAATACGCCGCTGGAGCGTAACCTCCCCGTCATCCTTGCCCTTATCGGCATCTGGTACATCAACTACTACGGCGGCGGCAGCCACGTTATCGCGCCTTACGACCAACATCTCCACCGTCTGCCCAAATTTATCCAGCAGCTCGATATGGAGAGCAACGGCAAACAAGTGACCCTTGACGGCAAAGCTGTCGGTTACGAAACTTCGCCGATTATTTGGGGCGAAACCGGTATCAACGGCCAGCACGCCTTCTTCCAACTGCTGCACCAAGGCACGCACATCACGCCGATTGACCTGATTGCCTCCCTTGAAAAACGCAGCAACCTGCGCGGCCACCACGAAATCCTGTTGGCGAACGTTTTTGCCCAAGCCGAAGCCTTTATGCGCGGCAAAACGCCTGATGAAGTACGCGCCGAGCTTCAAGCACAAGGCATGGATGAAGCGCGTATCGAAGAGCTGGTTCCGCACAAAACCTTCTCCGGCAACCGTCCGACCAACCTCATCCTCATGGACAAAATCAACCCGCGCAATATGGGCAGCCTGATTGCCATGTACGAACACAAAACTTTCGTTCAAGGCATTATTTGGGGCATCAACAGCTTTGACCAATGGGGCGTAGAGCTCGGCAAACAACTGGCTAAAACCATTCTTGCCGAGTTGACCGGCGAGACCGAAGTGCAAAAACACGACAGTTCCACTACACGTCTGATTAATCTTTATTTGAACGCCAACAAATAAAGCATTTATTTAAAACAAAAGGCCGTCTGAAATTTTCAGACGGCCTGAGACCTTTGCAAAAATAGTCTGTTAACGAAATTTGACGCATAAAAATGCGCCAAAAAATTTTCAATTGACTAAAACCCTCCTAATATTGAGCAAAAAGTAGGAAAAATCAGAAAGGTTTTGCATTTTGAAAATGAGATTGAGCATAAAATTTTAGTAACCTATGTTATTGCAAAGGTCTCGGCCTTTTGTTTTATTCCGGATCATCCGTAAACGCATTTTCCCGAAATATCGGTACAAATGTGAAAAGATACAGTACGAATACCGCGGCGGTCAGAAGCGCAGGAACGGTAATGAAAAATATCGGGTTCACGTTCATCAAGAAAGCGCGCGAGATGGCGGCCATAAAGAGTAGGGGGACGGCGATGCGGCAGAGTTTGGGGTAGTCGAGCTTGGTAAAGCCACTGTGCCACAGTCCGGCAGTCAGCCACACCATCATCACGCCGCCCATCATGCCGCCGAGGGTAATCAAGTGCAGGGGCGCGGAGGAGGGCAGATTTTGCAGTTTCGCCGCACCTGTCCACAGATAGCCTGCCGCGGCAAAGAGCTGGAGCAGGTAATAAGTGCGGACGTAGTGTTTGCGCAGGAGTTCGTGATGGTGAAGTTCACGCAGCTTGGCAAGGAGGATGAAGCCGACGGCGAGCGCGGTAAAACCGGCGGTTTGCGCGGGCAGCCAAAGTTCGGCGGCGGCGTGCAGGAGTAGGAAGGTGATGGCGATGTTTTTATAGACGACGTTGGGGATGAATACGGGGTCTTTCAGACGGCATTCTTTGAGGGCTTCCGCGCCTAGAAGGACGCTGACGCGCACGGATACGAACATGACCGCCGCCATGTTCAAATGCACTTGCGCGCGCAACAGGTTTAAATCGCCGCTGACGGCATAGGCCGTCTGAAAAACGGTAAACGCGGTAAGCAGCATCAGCAGGGCAAAGTTGTCAGTGTTTCGGTCGAGCCAAATCAGCCAGGCGCAGAACAGCAGCAACACCAGCCAATAGGCGGCGACGAAAAACGAAGCGGTTTGCGGCGCAAACGGCAGCAGGACGGTTGCGGCGAGCAACAGCGCTGCCAAGACGGTGGCAACGGGTTTCAGACGACCTTTATACCCCGTCCATTCGAGCATGGCGGCAGTCAGGAAACCGCCGTATGCCGCAGGCAGCATGAGTTCTAAGAAGATTTTGCGGTGCAGGACGATGGCGCTGGGGCTGATGAAAAACACCAACGCGCCGAGTATGGCAAGCATCGCCGCGCCGACAAAAAACGGCCGCATGGGGTGGGTGAAAAAGGTTTGCCACTTATCCATTAATGTTGAACTCTATTGCAATGCACCTTACAGAAAGGAAAAGTTAAAAGATTTTAGAATATGTGTAACTTTGGTGAGTTTTTTTATGTTATCATTTACCTTATTTACATAACGGAGAATATTGATGAAGTTTATTATTTATACTTTTGTTTTACTCGGCGTTACTGCTTGTGTCTCACCTGTAAATATTACTCCTCAGCCAACAGGAGGAAGCAAGGCTGATGGTATAGTTACTTTAAGTTACGAATATACCATGTTTCAACAACCCGTAATTGATGAAGCAAAAGCAACACAAACTGCGCTGCAACGATGTCAGTCATGGGGTTATTCTTCTGCTGAAAAATTTAGTGGTGCAAGAAGACAATGTCTACAATTTGACCCAACACTAGGCTGTGTTCACCATTCGGTATCTATAAACTATCAATGTCAGGGCAATTGAAGCCGATAAATCACATTTACACTATTAAATAAAGATAGAAAACTTCTTATCGTCCGAAAATCACATGATTCTTCGGACGATTCTTTTCCCGTATCACTCATAATAGGGAATCGGGCTGCCAAACGCGATCATTCTCAGGTTTGCCTACCATCTGATTTTCAATCCTACGTTCTCTAATTTTCAGCAACCTGATTGCCTCTCCCTGCGGGAGAGGAATTAGGCTGCCAAACCCGAACATTTTCAGGTTTACCTGCCATCTGATTTTCAATCCTGCACGCTCTGATTTTCAGCAACCTGATTCCCTCTCCCCGTGGGAGAGGGCAACGAACCGCAAGGTTTGTCAGATACTCAAATGCCCGTATCATTCATATTATTGATATTATTGTTTGAATTGTATTATTTTCAATAATAATAAATAATCCTAAACCAATATAAATAACAGCCATTATCCAACGACTAAACTTCTCTACAATTTCACCAACACCTGAAATATTAGCCAATCTTTGTGCTGTATATACTAAAACAAAAATCAATATTAAAAATACAAGAAGAGTAACTAATAAGTCGACAAGATCTAAAGTCACAAAGTAAGGAACAAAAAGTCCAATATTATCTGCACCACAACTAGCAACTGTAACCAAAGCAACAATACCGACTAATTTTGACAACCCTTTTTCATCCAATTCTTTTTTAGCTCTTTTTTCGCCCTCACAATCGTCGTAAATAGCAACTTTAATACCTAAGTAAATCGGTATTAAACCTAATAAACCCAACACCCATTTTTCCGGAACATAATGCAAAACAAAAGCTAGAAATAAACTAACTAATATTAAAATTACAGAACCTAAATATTGTCCGATATAAATATCTCGATATTCTTTTCTAGTATTTGCTCTAGCAAAAAATATTAATAGTATTACCAACAAATCTACTGCTGTAGCAATATATAAAACAGTAGCAGTAATCACAGTCGAAAACATAAAGCACCTCATAATGAATCCTCTGCCCCCTTGGCACCACGGCTTTTTCAAAAACCGAATCGCGTTCGGATAACAGATTCGTATCTTTCGCTAAAGAGGCAAGCCTGCGGCTTGCTTACCCTCTCCCTAGCCCTCTCCCACGGGGAGAGGGAATCGGGCTGCCAAACCCTAACATTTTCAGGTTTACCTGACATCTGATTCCCAATCCTGCACGCTCTGATTTTCAGCAACCTGATCCCTGATAATAAACGAAAAACAACTAAAATCCAAATCCTGCACTCTCTGATTTTCAGCAACCTAATCCCCTCTCCCCGTGGGAGAGGGTTAGGGAGAGGGCAACGAACCGCAAGGTTCGTCAGATACTCAAATCCCCTCATCACTCATAATAATGAATCCCCTGAAACTCCCTTGCCACCACAGCTTCTTCAAAAGCCGAATCGCGTTCGGACAACGGCGTGAGCAGTGCAATCACGTTTTGCACGTTCATACCCTTAGTGGAAAGCAGCATGATTTCATGGCTCAGGCGCGCAGCTTCGAAGCGGTCGTGCGTTACCAGCATACACGCCATGCCCTGCCGCTCGATTTTTTCCACCAGCATGGCAACCAAAATATCGCGCAAATCGCGATCCAAACCGACAAACGGCTCGTCCAGCAAGGCAAGGTCGCAGCCGCATAGCAGCAGGCGCAAAAACGCCACCCGTTTCGCCATACCGCCGGACAACTCGGTCGGATATTTGTTCAAATCGCCCGCAGTCAGCCCGACTTTCGCCGCCAGCGCGATGATTTCGTCCTCATCGGGTTTGTCCATAAAAATCGCAATATTCTGCATCGCGGTCAGGTTTTCCGGCAGGCGGTTTTCCTGAAACAGAAAACCCGTTTTGCGGAAAGTATTGCGTATTGTGCCTGATTTTGGCGTTTCCAAGCCCGCAATCAGCCGCAAAACCGTCGTCTTACCGCAGCCGCTCGGCCCGAACAAGGCTTTCACTTCGCCATGTTGCAAGTTCAAACTGAAATCGCGCACGATGGGGTCGCGGAGAATTTCAAAACGCACGTTTTCAAGACAGAGCATTATCTCCTCCACGGCATAAACAAAATTTCCAAAGGCTTGGTAATCAAGTATTCAAACAGCGATACAAACACGATGACCAGCACCACATAAGCCATCACCGTCGAAGTCTCCAGCATCGCCCTCGCATCCGCAATCCGCGCGCCCACGCCTTCGCTCGCGCCCAAGAGTTCCGCCATAATCACCACTTTCACCCCCATCGCCACCGCCACGCCGATGCTGGAAATCACATAGCCCGTCAGATGCGGGATATACAGATAACGGATTTTTTTCAGACGGCCTAATTTATAAGCGTCAAACAACTCCTCATGCTGCTTGTTCACGCTCGCCATCCCGACCGCCGCACTCGCAAACGTCAGCGGCGCAACCAACACAATGATGGTAAACAACACGCTCGGATTGCCGAAACCAAACCAAAACAACGCCATCACCACCCAAATAATCGGCGGCATCGCCAACAAAACCGTAATCACAGGCTTGAGCAACGCCATCGCCGTCTTAAAACTGCCCGCCACCAGCCCCGCTGCCAGTCCTGCCGCCAGCGCAACCGAAATCCCCACCACCGACCGCCACAGCGAAATCCCGATTTCGTTTTCCTGAAAATGTTTCAATAAATCAAACGACTTTTGAAACACCTCCACCGGCGCAGGCAGCATAAACTCGCCGAACACGGCGCTTCCCCACGCCCACAATGCCACCACCACCATCGCCATGCTCAGACCGGCAAAGCCGCTCCAAAGGTAGTCGATGATGTAAAACAGCGCAGGCTGTGGTTTGCGGATTTTGTCGGTTTTAATCATGGTTTAGGTGTTGGTTGATGGGGATGGTTTGGGGATGATAAGTCGTCTGAAAAATGGTTGATTGGGTTAGATGGAACACCGTAAACCAACAAAACGGTTTGGTGTTCCCAAATATTGTTTTTCAGACGACCTTGGTTTGGAGTTTTAACATTTTGTCGGGTTACTCCTGCGGCTAAGCCAACCTACGGCTGCTTGAAATTTTTCCAATTTATTCCATATATTATTTTTTAGTATCTATACAAAAATCAATAAATTCACAAGCTATATAAGCATTTCTTTCATTTAGCCAATTCTCATTTTCAGTAGAAATTTCATGTAATATTTGCATATGATAATCTCGGAATAAACTCCCCCAAGATACAAATGACAAATAATTGCACCTAAATGGATGCAGATTTATCCATGTTCTAAAATCCATAAACCCCTCATATGATATAGAACAACTGTCATCAAAGCACATTATCTTTTTTACTTCATTCGCAATAGCCTTGATGCTATTTCCAAAAACGACAGGAAACTCATCTAAAGTTTCCTTTAATTTTTCATATATTCCAATATGGTTCTCATCAGTAAATCGCATTTGTTCGTAGGAAGGCATATATACTACCGAAATAGAATACGGAGCTAAGCTTGCATACCTGTCTTTCCATAGGATAGCAAAACCATTACTATTTAATTTATTCCCCATATTAGCCATATTATTTAAGGCTGTTTCAAATAAATTAATATATTTATCTAATCTGCTAAAATCATTGCTCCCTTTTTGCAATTCATCATCATAAATACAAATCTGGAAAGACTGCAACAATGAAGCTGGAATTTTATTTTTGTTATTTTTTATAAGGCCTTCATCTAACTCATCAATTAAATTAAAATCTATTATTTCCAATCCTATTTTACCCTCTAACTTAACAGGTTTTAAACATAATACATTTAAATTCTGAATAAATATCATATTTCTAATATGATGTAACAATAAATTAGGATATTCATTAGAAATGATGACATAAACAATATCTAATTTAGGCATATTAGGAAAAGAACTATATAATTCATAATTATATGCTCCCAATTCAGTTCCTGCTTCTCTAGTTGCATTTGAAGAGTTTTTTAATTCAATAAGGACTAAACTTTCTGTTGTATATGAATATAATACAAAATCTGGTTTAAGTGACTCTCCTTTTTTATATGATATATTTTTATTAGCACTTATCATTTCCGTTTCATGTAAAGATGATAATGAGTTACAAAATGAATTGAGAGCTATGTTTTTATGATAATTTTTATACATATTTTCAAATAATTCTGCATTATTTATTAAAGAATAAAATTCACCATAATTTTCTTTTAATGCATTCTCTAGCCATTCTTGCATATCTTTTTCGTATCTGAAAATACTCATACACCCTACCTTTAAAATTCGCTATATTTCAAATTAATCCCCGAATAACCCACATACCCAGTTAGCAAGCGTAGGTTGGCTCATAACCCAATGTTTCAGGCAATCCGACGGTTTTGTTGGGTTTGACAACCTACGGTTACCACCTGCTGTCATTCCCGCGCAGGCGGGAATCCAGAGGTTTAACGTTGCTGCAATTTTAAAACATTCCTGCAATATCAGAGACTGGATTCCCGCCTGCGCGGGAACGACGGCTCTTTGTGTTCTGTTCGAACTATTATCTGATAGGCCGTCTGAAAAAAGTAGGTCGGATACTTGTATCCGACAGCCCCCCATTTAGCCGAAATGTCGGATTCAAGAATCCGATTTACGCTGCTGATAATGTCCTTATAGGCCGTCTGAAAATGACAAGTCAGATTTCATGGCTACTCCGATATTTTCAGACGGCCTCTATCCTCTTTTAAGCCAAGAAGAACCCGTTATCCGGCAGCTTGCCGCCCAAGAGTTTCGGGTTGAACTGCATCAGGATTTCGTAAAACTTTAAAATCTCGTTCTTCACTTCGCTGCCTTTGGTTACCGTCAGCCGCGCGCCGTCCAAGCCCATGACTAGGGCGGGTTCGGGGGCGGGGAGGTAGTTTTTGCCGATTTTCGCCGCGCTTTGGCGGTTGGCCAGTATCCAGTTGAGCGCGTTTTTCAAATCCTGATGGAAGATGTCGAACTGCGCCTTGTGCGCGTGGAAATATTCTTCGTTGGCGATGATGCCTGCCATCGGAATCAGCGGTTTGGTATCAAACGCCTGCCCCCATGCCTTCACCAAATCAAAGCCGCGCACGACGTTTACGCCCATGGTTTTGCCTTTAAGTAGACTGGCTGTTGCCATCGGTTCGGGCAGGATGGCGGCGTGGTAGTCTTTGCTCAAAAACAGTCCGACTGCTTCTGGCGGCGTGGCGGTGTAGGTGATGCCGACTTTGTGTGCGTCGATTTTCAGTTTTTTCAACAAGGCTTGCAGCACGATGTCGGGCATATCGTTTTTAAACGGCACGAGGATTTTTTTGCCGACCAAATCCTGCGGCGAGGTAATCGCGCTGCCTTTGCACATCAGCTGCGTGATGCCGTTGGTCAAAATATTGACCATGCCGACTTTCTGCCCTTGGTTACGCAGGTTTACGCCGACATTGCTCGGACTCATCATCACTTTAAATTGTCCGCTCGCCACGCCCGCGCGCAGTTGGTCGGGCGAGCGCCAGATTTTCAGCGACACATCCGCCTGCTTCGCCAGCTTGCCTTGCAACGCCGCTACGGCAATGGTTACGCTAGGCATTGCCGGTGCGCCGTACACGGTAAATTGTTCTTTACCGGCTGCTAACAATGAAGGCGAAACGCCTGCGGCTGCCAGCGCGGCGGTCATTTTTAAGAAATCACGTCTTTTCATATCCATTTTTTATCTCCTAATTCTTAATAAGCCAATGCAGGCATTCTTTCAGACGGCCTGATTTTAAAACGCCGCGTGCAAACTCAGCCAATATGTCCTGCCCGGTGCATATACTACGCTGGGGGATAGGGCGAGGACGTGGTCGCCGCTGATGTGTTCGGCGTATTTTTTGTTGAACACGTTGTTCACGCCCAAGCGCAAGCCGTATTTGTCTTTGATGTTTACGCCTGCATACACATCGGCAACGGTAAAGCCTTTGGCGGCTTCGCGTTTATCTATGCCCAGACCGCTTGCTGCGTCAAAATCGCCGCGCGTTTGTTTGGCGACAAAGCGTGTTGCGGCGCCGATGTTGTAGCTGCCGTGGGCAAAGTAGTTTTTGTAGTCGGCTTGGACGGCGGCTTCAAACGGGCGGATTTGATAGAGCGGCCTGCCGTCGGTTTCGTTGTGTCCGTAGTTGTAGGTGGCTTTGATGCCTGCCGCCCAATGCGGATTGAAGTTGTAACGCGCGTAGGCCTGCGCGGTAAACAATCGCGCGTCCACGTTGCGTGTGATGATGCCGCCGCCTTTGGAAGCCGTGCCGCTTTGTCCGTGTGCGCGGTCAAAAATAATCAGGTCTTTGACTTTGTCTGCCACAAGCGTGCCGCCTACGTTCCAACCAGCGCCTGCCAACGAGTTTATGTAGCCGTTGTAGTAGTCGTTGCGGCTGTCGGCGGTGAGCTTGATGAGGTTGTGTTTTTCGGTTTTCAGCAGGGGATTGCCTGCGATGGCGGCGGCTGGGTTTTGGTTCATCAGCGTGCCGTTCATGCGGTTTTGCACGATGGCGGCAAGCGAGTTGAAGCGTTCGGTGTTGTCGCCGATTCGTTCTAAGTGAGCAAGGGAGACGCTGTATTTTTGCGTTTCAGACGGCGTGAAATCGTATTTGAGTTCGCCTGAGAAGGCATGACGGCGCACTTTGCCGTCGAAGTCGTAGCCGTAATGGGTTTTCCAGATTTGTTGTGATGAGGCAAAGGCGAGATTGCGGTTCATCGGGTGGGCGGGTTGCGCTGTATTTTTGCGAACGTCCGCTTCGTTGATTTCGTAGCTCAAACCCAAGCCCAGTTTGTGTTGGTCGTCAAACTTGTAAGACAGGGTATCGGCAATGCGCCAGCGGTCGAGGTGTACATCGGCGAAACGGTAGCCGTTGAGGAAGTCGCGCATGGCGGTGTGGGCGTTGCGTTCGCCGTTTTGGCTGTCGTTGCGGTAACTGACGGCGGCGGTGTTGTGGAATTTGCCGAAGTCCGCATCGTGTTTGAGCGAGAAGTCGTACACTTTGCGGTCAAGCTCTACGAATACTTGCTGCGGCGTGTTGTTTGGGCGCAGGGAGTAATTGTCGGCATGGCGTTTGAGTTTGATGACGCCTGCTTCTGTGCTGACCGTATTGCTCAAATCGGCATTGCCCCAACGCGCGTTGAGTTTGGCGATGTGGCGTTCGGTATCCAATGCGTCGTTGACGAACTGCGGCTGGCGGTCGTTGTTGATGTCGTCGTGTAGGTAGGTGAGGCGGTATTCCTGGTTTTCAGACGGCACGAAACCGAGTACCAAAGCTTGATTAAAACGGCTGTATTTCCAATCGGTTTGATTGCTGTCGCCGTCTTTATAGCCGTTGGCCTTGGTGTGATTGAGGTTGGCCACGCCGTACACTTTTGCCCCGCGCGCTTGCGCGGTAATGGAGTTGTAAAAGCTTTTGCCGTAAAAGCCGCTGTTCGCTTTCAGCGGACGGAAGGCTTGGTCTATGTTTTCGGTAACAAAGTAATGATCGCTGCGGTCGGTGCGGTCGAATTGGTTTTCAGGGAAATAGCCTTGTGCGGCGGTCGGTGCAATCAGTTTGGGAGGGGAGAAGGTTTTGACAGGCTGGATTTCATCAGGGTCTGCCAAGGTTTCGGCAAAGCCGTTTGTAGCGGCAAAGCTGCTCATTAACAAGCAAATCAAATGGTTTTGTTTCATGATTTATATCCTGATAATCGTTTTTATTTATTATGCTCTTAGAGAGAGGCAAAGTAAAGAAACGATAAAGTGTCTGAAGCCGACAAAACTTTATTGTCGGTAAGGAAAGCTTTAGCCTTGAACACAAGCCGATACGGGCTAAAAACTTTTAGAAGAGGAGAGTGTTAGCGAGGTTTGTATTTGGGTTTTATTTTGCGTTTGTGTTTTCCGTTCATAAAGCAGATAGGCCGTCTGAAAAAAACTCTCTCTTTTCAGACGGCCTATTGCTGGTTATAATAAATTTTACGAATCATTATTATTTCTATTTAAATATAGGAGAAACGCATGAGTACCCGTACCGAACACGACACCATGGGCAATGTCGAAGTCCCATCCGAAGCCTATTGGGGCGCGCAGACCCAGCGCAGCCGCAACAATTTCAAAATCGGCGGCGAAACCCTGCCGCAGCCGCTGATTTATGCTTTGGCATTGGTGAAAAAAGCCGCCGCCGCGACCAATGTTTCCCTCGGCAGGATTAAGCCGGAGCAGGCGGATTTGATTACGCAGGCGGCGGATGATGTGTTGAGCGGCAAGCTCGACGGGCAGTTCCCCTTAGTGGTTTGGCAGACCGGTTCCGGCACGCAGTCCAATATGAACATGAACGAAGTACTGGCGAACCGCGCCAACGAAATTGCCGGTATGGGCTTGGCAGCGTATCAGCCCGTCCATCCCAACGACCATGTGAACCACGCGCAATCGACCAATGACGCGTTCCCAACCGCCATCCACGTCGCCGCCGCGATTGAAATCAACCGCCACCTTATTCCGGCGGTAAAAGCCTTGCGCGATACATTGGACAAAAAAGCCCAAGCTTTCGCCCCCATCGTCAAAATCGGCCGCACCCACTTGCAAGACGCGACGCCACTGACTTTGGGACAAGAGTTTTCCGGTTACGTTTCCCAGCTTGATCACGGCTTAGGCCGTCTGAACGACGCGCTCAAAGGTTTATACGAACTCGCTTTGGGAGGCACGGCGGTCGGCACGGGTTTGAACAGTCATCCCGAATACGCCGAAAAAGCTGCTGCCAAACTCGCCGAATTGTCCGGTCTGCCGTTTGTCAGCGCGCCGAACAAATTTGAAGCCTTGGGCGGACGCGATGCCGCCATTGCCGCTTCGGGTGCATTGAAAACGCTGGCGGCAAGCCTGAACAAAATCGCCAACGACATCCGCTGGCTGGCAAGCGGTCCGCGCTGCGGTTTGGGCGAAATCAAAATCCCCGAAAACGAGCCGGGTTCGTCCATCATGCCGGGTAAAGTCAACCCTACCCAATGCGAAGCGATGACCATGGTGTGCTGCCAAGTGTTCGGCAACGACGTCGCCATCGGCATGGCGGGCGCGTCGGGCAATTTCGAGCTGAATGTCTATATGCCCGTTATCGCCTACAACCTCTTGCAATCCATCCGACTATTGGGCGACGCGTGCAACAGCTTCAATGAACATTGCGCCGTCGGCATCGAACCCGTACCGGAAAAAATCGACTATTTCCTGCACCATTCCCTGATGTTGGTTACTGCGTTAAACCGTAAAATCGGCTATGAAAACGCCGCCAAAGTCGCCAAAACCGCCTATAAAAACGACAAATCGTTGCGCGAAACCGCCATCGAATTGGGCTTGCTGACAGGCGAAGAGTTTGATGAATTGGTCGTTCCTGCCGATATGGTTCATCCGCGTTAAGCTTTGATAATGAAACATGCCGTCTGAAAATGTTTTCAGACGGCATGTTTTTATGCTGCGGTTGTCTTTTTTTCAAATAGGGCAAAAATCATTGACAGTAAATTGAAGAGCAGTAGGAAAGTCACTGACCTTAGAAATGTACGCCAGGCATAATGCCACGCCTCCGTTCTGTCTGCTTGGGGTAGGAGCGATGCAGTATAGCGGTTGTGTAGGGTTTTTGCGGTGTCATTGTTTTCCAAATAGTCCAACGAAAGTACCAATAATTTGCCCGTGTCTTTGTGTTGTAAGAATTTGGCATGCTCAACCCAGATGCCCGGCTTGGCTTGTTCGCATAAAGATTCAATGCCGACACAAGAGGCCAAGCTGTTTTGGTTGTTTTGCAAAATCGACAGCTCGTTTTTTTCAGCCTGCATGGCTATGGGGGAGGTTTGATGAAGGTATGCGCTCATGCCGTTGTTCTCTATTGCTTGAAAATCATGGAGCTGGCTGAATCCACCATTTTCCCAGGCGACAAATACGGCATAGCATCCGCTGAATAGGCAGATCATAGCCAATTTAAAGACAAAGTTTTTCATCCTTGCTCCTTTTGTTTGAAGACGGCGGCAAAGTCAGGAGGCGTATTTTCTCGTTTGAAGGTAAGTTTAGGTTTTATCTGTTTTTATTGTGAGGTTGAGTGTAACACGGGCAATCAAAAGGCCGTCTGAAAATTTTCAGACGGCCTTTTATTGTGTGTTTAGACGGGTTTAAGCCAACAATTCACGCCAGCGTTTCACTTGGAAACGGACTTGTTCAGGCGCGGTGCCGCCCAAGTGGTTGCGCGCGTTTAAGCTGCCTTCGGGTGTCAGCACGGTGTAAACGTCGTCGGTTATCAAACCGCTGAAACCTTGTAAGACTTCGAGAGGCAATTCGCTCAAATCAACGCCTGCTTCATCGGCATGGCGCACGGCTTGGGCAACGACTTCGTGGCTGTCGCGGAAAGGCATGCCTTTTTTCACCAAGTAATCCGCCAAGTCGGTAGCCGTTGCAAAACCCTGCATCACGGCGGCGCGCATATTGTCGGGTTTGACGGTCACGCCGTGCATCATGTCGGCGTAAATGCGCAGGGTGTCGATAAGCGTGTCGGCAGTGTCAAACAATGGCTCTTTGTCTTCCTGATTGTCTTTGTTGTATGCCAAAGGCTGCGATTTCATCAGGGTAACCAGGCCGATCAGGTGACCAATCACGCGACCGGATTTACCGCGCACGAGTTCGGGTACGTCGGGATTTTTCTTTTGCGGCATGATGGACGAGCCGGTGCAGAAACGGTCGGCAATATCGATAAAGCCGAAACGCGGGCTCATCCACAAAATCAATTCTTCGGAAAGACGGCTCAGGTGAACCATAATCAGAGAAGCGGCAGCTGTGAACTCAATAGCAAAATCGCGGTCAGACACGGCATCGAGCGAGTTTTGGCAGATTTGTTCAAAGCCCAACAATTCGGCGGTAATTTCGCGTTGAATCGGGTAGGTGGTACCGGCAAGGGCTGCGGCGCCGAGCGGCATACGGTTGACGCGTTTGCGGCAGTCGGCCATGCGCTCGAAATCGCGGCCGAGCATTTCAACGTAGGCGAGCATATGATGCCCGAAGCTGACCGGCTGGGCAACTTGCAGATGGGTAAAGCCGGGCATAACGGTTTCGGCGTTTTGTTCCGCCAAATCAACCAAGGCCGTCTGAAGGTTTTGAATCAGGCTTTGAATAACGGTAATTTGATCGCGCAGCCACAGGCGGATGTCGGTAGCGACTTGGTCGTTACGGCTGCGGCCGGTGTGCAGGCGTTTGCCGGCATCGCCGATTTTGTCGGTGAGGCGGCGTTCGATGTTCATGTGGACATCTTCCAAATCCAGCGACCAGGAAATCGTTCCTTCTTTGATTTCTGCTATAATCTCGGCCATGCCCTGACGGATGGCGGAGAGGTCGTCTTCGCTCAAAACGCCCGACTGTGTCAGCATTTGCGCGTGTGCCAGCGAGCCTTGGATGTCCCATTCTGCCAGTCGTTTGTCAAAATCAATCGAGCCGGTATATTTTTTGACCAGCTCGGAAACAGGTTCGTTAAAACGGCCTGACCAGGTTTTGTCCTTGCTCATATCAGCATCCTTAAAATATAAATAAAAAAAACAGGGTCTACGTCTTCGATATAGCAGACCCGTCTATACATTATGAAAGAAAACGGTTGAAATCATGTCTATTATACGTCAAATAAACCAGAATTTCGCAGTGCCGGATTTGCGCAATTCTGCAACTCTGGTGCGCCTGCTCATTGTTTTGTTAATCAGTTTGTTTATCTTCCCGTTGATGACGGTATCGGGTGTGCCTTATCCGGAACAGATTTTCCAACATTTTTCATGGGCTTGCCCCGTCATTCTCTTAATTTTACTTAAGGTCTATTTCTTACAGGCATTTGCGCCGTCCTTGCTTCGCTCGCAGTACAGCGTTGTGGTTTCCTACGTCTCCAACCTGCTGATTTTCTTGTTTGTCGATTTAGTGATTTTGAAGACGGAGATTTGGCCGTTGATCCAACACTTCTTCTTGCTGACCTTTTTTTGTTTCAGTTTCATGTACATCGAAGCTGCCCGTCGCAACAGCCTCGCGCCTTCCATTTCCGAAGCCAGATTGAGCGCGTTGACGGCGCGCATCCGTCCGCATTTCTTGTTTAACAGCCTGAATGCCGCTATCAGCCTAATCCGTCTGCGTCCGTATGATGCGGAAACTTTGTTGGAAAATTTGGCCAACCTGTTCCGCGCACAACTGCGCGACGGTAGTCAAAACAGTACCTTAGGTCAGGAAATCGAGTGGGCGCAGGAATATATTGCCATCGAGCAAATCCGTATGGGACATATGCGTGTACAGGTTATGTGGCAACACCATGCCCCCGACGATGCAGAAACGCCGCATCTGCTGCTACAGCCGCTTTTGGAAAATGCCGTATTCCATGGTGTCGAATCTATCCACCGTCCAGGGATAATTACGGTATTAACAAAATTGGAAAAATCATCTATTTTCATCAGTATCGAAAACCCATGCGGAACAGAACCTAACGAAAATACCAAGCCGCATAAAGGCAATTCTATGGCTCTGCGCAATCTGAAAGAGCGCCTGACTTTGATGTATGACACCGACGCGAAAATCAGAAACATCCAATCAGACGGCCTGTTCCGCGTTGAAATCATATTGCCGTACCGTAAAAAATCAGCCGAAGTTTCCCGTCTGTTTGGCTAAAACGCATAGAAGAGGGCGGCTTTAGATAGGTTAGACTATTAACACATTAAATAAAATAGTTTAAATTTATTACATTCAGTAACATAACTGTTCCCATTTTTTGAAAACTGGTCTATGATGCTTAAAAGGATTGTTTACAATCTTTAATTGCAAATCATTTGCAATTGCCCAGAAGAAAAAACAGAAAAAGGAACAAAGAGATGTTAGAAGCCTATCGTAAAGCCGCCGCCGAGCGCGCCACCCTTGGTATCCCCCCCCTTCCTCTGACTGCTCAGCAGACTGCTGATTTGGTTGAGCTGCTGAAAAATCCACCTGCCGGTGAAGGTGAGTTCTTGGTTGAGCTGTTGGCTCAACGCGTACCGCCCGGTGTGGACGATGCCGCCAAAGTTAAAGCCTCATTTTTGGCAGCCGTTGCGGAAGGCAGCGCATCCAGTCCGCTGATTTCCCCTGAGTATGCTACCGAGCTGTTGGGTACCATGCTTGGCGGTTACAACATTCATGCACTCATCGAACTCTTGGACAACGACAAACTTGCGCCTATCGCTGCAAATGGTCTGAAACACACTCTGTTGATGTTTGACTCTTTCCACGATGTTCAAGAAAAAGCCGAAAAAGGCAACAAATACGCGCAAGAAGTATTGCAATCTTGGGCTGATGCCGAATGGTTCACTTCTCGCGCCAAAGTTCCAGAAAAAATCACTGTTACCGTCTTCAAAGTCGACGGTGAAACCAATACAGACGACCTCTCTCCTGCACCTGACGCATGGAGTCGTCCTGATATCCCTCTGCACGCGCTGGCGATGTTGAAAAACCCGCGCGACGGCATCAATCCTGACAAACCGGGTGAAGTCGGTCCGATTAAATTGTTGGAAGAACTCAAAGCCAAAGGCCATCCGGTTGCTTACGTTGGCGACGTGGTCGGTACCGGTTCTTCACGTAAATCTGCTACCAACTCCGTCATTTGGCATACAGGTGAAGATATTCCGTTCGTACCGAACAAACGTTTCGGCGGCGTATGCCTGGGTGGCAAAATTGCTCCTATTTTCTTCAATACTCAAGAAGATTCCGGCGCATTGCCGATTGAAGTCGATGTATCTGCTCTGAAAATGGGCGATGTCGTCGATATCCTGCCTTATGAAGGCAAAATCGTGAAAAACGGCGAAACCGTTGCCGAGTTCAGCTTGAAATCTCAAGTATTACTGGACGAAGTGCAAGCCGGCGGCCGTATCAACCTGATTATCGGTCGCGGCCTGACTGCCAAAGCACGCGAAGCACTGAAACTGCCTGCTTCTACCGAATTCCGTCTGCCTCAAGCGCCTGCCGAAAGCAAAGCCGGTTTCACCTTGGCTCAAAAAATGGTTGGCCGTGCTTGCGGTCTGCCGGAAGGCAAAGGCGTGCGTCCGGGTACTTACTGCGAACCTCGCATGACGACGGTCGGCTCGCAAGATACTACCGGTCCGATGACTCGCGATGAATTGAAAGACTTGGCTTGCTTGGGCTTCTCAGCAGATATGGTAATGCAGTCTTTCTGTCACACTGCCGCTTATCCGAAACCTGTTGATGTCAGAACCCATAAAGAATTGCCTGCCTTCATCTCGACCCGTGGCGGTGTATCCCTGCGTCCGGGCGACGGCGTGATTCACTCATGGCTCAACCGTCTGCTGTTGCCTGATACAGTCGGTACCGGCGGCGACAGCCATACCCGTTTCCCTATCGGTATTTCTTTCCCTGCCGGCTCCGGCTTGGTTGCTTTCGCAGCAGCCACGGGCGTAATGCCGCTTGATATGCCTGAGTCTGTATTGGTACGCTTCAGTGGCAAACTGCAACCGGGCGTCACCCTGCGTGACTTGGTAAATGCAATTCCGTTGTACGCGATTAAACAAGGTTTGCTGACTGTTGCCAAAGCCGGTAAGAAAAACATCTTCTCCGGCCGCATCCTCGAAATCGAAGGCCTGCCTGATTTGAAAGTGGAACAAGCCTTTGAATTGACTGACGCGTCTGCCGAACGCTCTGCTGCTGGCTGTACCGTGAAGCTCAACAAAGAGCCGATTATCGAGTACATGAAATCCAATATTGTGTTGATGAAAAACATGATTGCCGACGGCTATCAAGATTCACGCACTTTGGAACGCCGTATCAAAGCCATGGAAGCATGGTTGGCAAATCCTGAATTGCTCGAAGCGGATAAAGATGCCGAATACGCCGCCGTGATTGAAATCAACATGGACGACATTAAAGAGCCGATTATTGCTTGCCCGAACGACCCTGACGACGTGTGCTTCATGTCTGAACGCTCCGGCACCAAAATCGACGAAGTGTTCATCGGTTCTTGTATGACCAACATCGGCCACTTCCGCGCCGCCTCCAAACTCTTGGAAGGCAAGAGCGACATCCCGGTACGTCTGTGGATGGCACCGCCGACCAAAATGGATGCAAAAGAGTTGTCTGACGAAGGTCACTACGGTGTACTCGGCCGTGCAGGCGCGCGTATGGAAATGCCGGGTTGCTCATTGTGTATGGGTAACCAAGCGCAAGTACACGAAGGCGCAACTGTAATGTCCACTTCCACCCGTAACTTCCCGAACCGCTTGGGTAAAAACACCTTTGTTTACCTCGGCTCGGCTGAGTTGGCGGCGATTTGCTCCAAACTGGGTAAAATCCCGACTGTTGAAGAATACCAAGCCAATATCGGTATCATCAACGAGCAGGGCGACCAAATCTACCGTTACATGAACTTCAACGAAATCGACAGCTACAACGAAGTAGCCGAGAAAGTGAATGTTTAATATAGCAAGGTAAACCGATTTTCAGACGGCCTTAAGTAACAAAGGCCGTCTGAAACGGAAAAGTAAAGGACGTGTTCATCATGTCCTTTTTATTTTTAGTTTAATAAAAGGCCGTCTGAAAGATAAGTTTCAGACGGCCTTTGTTTAGGATAAATAATCAGAAAACCGATTAATCAGCGTTGTTTACTTTACGCCAAAACCAGGTTGGAGTAGGGCACAAGGTTGACGCTCGTGACGGCTGCGGCGTGTTCTGCCGGCAATTTTACCGCAGACAATACCCGGATCGTTTTTCTCTTCTGCTTTTTTCGAGTTTTTGTCTGATTTATTCGCGTATTCGCTGCGTTTGTTTCTATCATCGCGGCGAGAGCGGCTGTCGTTGTGCTGAACTGGTTGCGCTTCGGCTTCATCTTGATTGTCGTTACCCCACCAATGCGGCTCAAAACCTTCGATGCGTTCCACATTCAAATCGCTGCCGGTCAGCTCTTTAATGGCTTCAAACATTTTCTGTTCGGTTTTATCCATCAAGGAAATGGCAACGCCGTCGGCACCGGCCCGGCCGGTACGTCCGATGCGGTGGACGTAGTCTTCAGGTTGGGTTGGCAGCTCGTAGTTGATGACGAAAGGCAACTCGGCAATATCCAGGCCGCGTGCGGCAACGTCAGTGGCAACCAAAACGCGTAATGTACCTTCTTTAAAGGCGTTGAGGGTTTCCAGTCGGCTTTGTTGGGATTTGTCGCCGTGGATGGATTGCGCGGCAATGTTGCGGCGGACGAGGTCGCGGGTAACTTGATCAACGCTTTGTTTGGTTTTGCAGAATACAATGACTTGATTCATATGCAAATCAACAATCAGACGTTCGAGCAGGTTGCGTTTTTTGAGTGCATCAACGGCAATGATGTGTTGCTCGACATTGGCGTTGGTGGTGTTTTGCGCAGCCACTTCAACCATTTCGGGCGTGTGCATAAAATCTTGCGCAAGCTTGCGGATAGGCGGTGAGAAAGTGGCGGAGAAAAGCAGGGTTTGTCGCTGTTTGGGCAACATCTGCATGATTTTGCGGATATCGTCGATGAAACCCATATCAAGCATACGGTCGGCTTCGTCGAGTACGACGATTTCGACTTTGTTTAAATTGATGTTTTTTTGCTTGACGTGGTCGAGCAGTCGGCCAACTGTGGCAACAACGATTTCACAACCGGCGCGCAAGTCGGCAGTTTGTTTGTCCATATTGACGCCGCCGAAGAGGACGGTATGGCGCAAAGGAAGATTTTTAATGTATGCCTGCACATTTTGGTCAATTTGATCGGCCAGTTCGCGGGTTGGGGTCAATACCAACATACGGACAGGGTGCATGGCAGGGGAGGTGCTGGATGTGGCGTAGCGTTTCAGGCGTTCGAGGCTGGGCAGCATAAAGGCGGCGGTTTTACCTGTGCCGGTTTGTGCTGCGGCCAAAAGGTCGTGTCCCGCCAAGGCTTTGGGAATTGCTGCAGCTTGAATAGGCGTCGGGTTTTCATAACCCTGATCGGTCAGGGCAGAGACTAATTCGCTGCCTAAACCGAGTGAAGAGAAAGGATTCATGATGGTGGCTTTCTGTTCAGACGGCTTTTTGAATGATAGGCCGTCTGAAAAATCTGATTCTGAAATGGATAAACCGCAGTATGATTTTGATTCTGCGGTTTGAAAAAAAATGGGGGGCGGAACAATCCGTCAAGTAGTCCATTATGCCATAAAAAGAGGGACTCCCCAAATGATGGTTGCGGCTAGGAACAGCCATGTTTTGATATTTTTACAGTTCAAAAGCAGAAAAATTTACTGGCCTGCAAGGTTTTGAGTTTATTGGGAATTAAGCATTTGTCTTAACGTCAATAGAATTAATTTATCAAAAACTTACAGGTTGAAATGAAACTAAATTGTACTCACGTACTCAATATTGAGGTGCAGAGCTTGTTTTGTAGCCTGTATCTCCCGTTTAACGGTAAACCATAAAATCAAAATTTAGGAATATACAATTATGAAAACTTTATTAATCGCTCTGGCAACCGGTAGCTTGATGTTGGCAGCTTGTTCTTCTTCCAAACCTGAAGAAGCGGCCGCGCCACGCATCACTGTTGAAGAAGCAATGACTCAATGTCAACAAGCATCTGGTGAAAATGCTGACCGCGCTGTATTTGATGCCTGCATGAAAGGTAAAGGCTATCAACGTACGGCTGAATCAGCTGCCTCCGAGCCTGCTGCATCTGAGCCTGTAGCTGCTCCTGAAATTACTGCTCCTGAAGCTGCAGCTTCTGAGCCTGCCGACAAAGCTGCTCCTGCTAAAAAAGCTGCTAAGAAAGCAAAAAAATAAGCTTCATAAAATTCAAGGAAGTCACTCTTATCAATACTCCAGATGAAGACAGACTTAGAGCAACTTGAAAACAAAGGCCGTCTGAGTATATTTCAGACGGCCTTTGTTTTTTATGTATATGACCATTATTCAAAGATATGCTTTTGGTTTTATTAAAAAATAAAAAAGACGTATAACGGGTACACGTCTTTTTAGGGAATGGCCTTATTGCTTATATTCGCTGCCGTCTTCGCGGAAAAGTTTTGGCTGATCGCCTTTTTCAACGACCTCTTTATTGATGACGACTTTTGCTACGCCTTTCAAATCTGGCAGGGCGTACATGGTGTCCAAGAGGCAGCGTTCGACGATAGAGCGCAGGCCGCGCGCACCGGTTTTACGTTCCATCGCCAGTTTGGCGATGCTGCGCAAAGCATCTTCTTCAAACTCAAGACCGACATCTTCCATTGCAAACAAGGTTTGATATTGTTTAACCAAGGCATTTTTCGGTTCGGTCAAAATGTTGACCAAAGCATCTTCGTCCAATTCTGCTAATGTGGCGATTACGGGCAGTCGGCCGATAAGCTCGGGAATCAGACCGAATTTAATCAAGTCTTCAGGCTCGACTGTTTCAAACAGGGCTGAAATATCGGCGTTTTCATCTTTGCTGTGTACCGCCGCACCAAAGCCGATACCGCCTTTTTCAGTGCGTTGGCGGATGACTTTTTCCAAGCCGGCAAATGCGCCGCCGCAGATAAAGAGGATGTTGGTGGTATCAACGTTGATGAATTCTTGGTTCGGATGTTTGCGGCCGCCTTGAGGGGGAACGCTGGCTACCGTGCCTTCAATCAGTTTCAGCAAGGCTTGTTGCACACCTTCGCCGGATACGTCGCGCGTGATGGATGGATTGTCGCTTTTGCGTGAAATTTTATCGATTTCATCGATATAAACGATGCCGCGTTGGGCTTTTTCAACGTCAAAATCACATTTGCCCAAAAGTTTGGTGATGATTTGTTCGACGTCTTCACCGACATAACCTGCTTCGGTCAAAGTTGTGGCATCCGCCATGACAAAAGGTACATCCAGTTTGCGCGCCAAAGATTGCGCCAACAGGGTTTTACCTGAGCCGGTAGGGCCGATGAGCAGGATATTGGACTTGGACAATTCAACCTTGCCCTCCGCTTTCGGGTGGCGCAGGCGTTTGTAGTGGTTGTAAACCGATACCGCCAACGCTTTTTTTGCGTGTTCCTGACCGATAACGTGGTCGTTGAGGTTGGCAACGATTTCGGCCGGGGTAGGCAGTTTTTTCTCAGCGTTTTCTTCTTTCGCTTTGGCAAGCTCGTTTTCAATCTCGCCGGATTCGTTGTCCTGCAGCATTATGCCGCAAGTTTCTACACATTCGTTGCAGATGAAGGCGTGTTCGCCTTCGATCAGATTTTTAACGTCGTTTTCGGACTTCCCGCAGAATGAACAGGTGCGTTTTTCTTCAGACATAATAATTTCTTCGTATGGTTGTATGGAGGCTGTGTTGTAAAGGGGGAACAGATATTTCGGGCGGATTGCCGGATTGAGGGAATGCCTCTGACAAAGGAGCCTAAGTATAATGACTATCTTGTGTTTTTTCAAATCAGAGCAGGCATTGTGCCGTATCGTCTAAGAAACAGATGCGGACGTTGGATTTGAATATCTCGCAAACAAACGCAAAGTTTTCTCAACTCGCTTTACAATTAGCGAAAAATTTAACAGAATGTTGAATTAAATGTATTTTTTTGAATTGGCAGATATGAAATTCTATAAAACTTTAGGAATGGTATGGACAGGTGTGGCATTGGCCTTTGCTTCTGCGCCTGCCGTTGCCGATGATATGGATGTATTGGGACAATTTTTGGAGCAAAATTTCCCTGTGCAAAATGACCCGCTGGAAGCTTTTGCATTGAGTCATGCCGACCAAGTCGAAGCTCAAGCCGCTTTGGCAGGTCCTCTACTGTCTTCGCAATCTGCTTTGATTTTCAATAATAAAACCGGTGAAGTGCTGTATCAGAAAAACCCTGATCGTGTCATGCCGATTGCCTCTATTTCCAAATTGATGAGCGCGATGGTGGTTTTGGATGCGCATCTGGATATGAACGAGCCTATTACGATTACCGAGGCTGAAATCGACCGTTTGAAAGGTACGGGCAGCCGTTTGAGCATCGGCACGACGCTGACACGCGGCGAACTGTTGCACCTGAGCCTGATGAGCAGTGAAAACCGTGCTACTCATGCGTTGGGCCGTACTTATCCGGGCGGTATGAGCGCGTTTGTTGCGGCAATGAATGCCAAAGCGCAAAGCTTGGGTATGACCAGCAGCCGTTTCTATGAGCCTACCGGTTTGAATTTCCAAAACGTTTCAACTGCGCGTGATTTGAACCGCATGGTTGCGGCAGCCAGCAAATATCCTCTGATCCGCAAAAATTCGACTTCAAATTACGGCTCGGTTTGGACGGCAAACGGTCGTCAAAACTACAAAAACTCCAATGCCTTGGTGCGTGAGGGCAGCTGGAATATCGAATTGCAGAAAACCGGCTATATCCGCGAGGCAGGACGTTCTATGGTGGTTAAGGCCAATGTACAGAATCAGCCGATTACCATCGTATTGCTCAACTCTCCGTCTTCTACAACCCGCGTGAACGATGCGCGTAAGATTGAGTCTTGGATGTTGCAGCGCCGTTCTTAAATGTTACGCTTAAAGGCCGTCTGAAACCGTTCAGACGGCCTTTTGTGTAAAGTGTATTAAATTTGGGTACAATGTCGTTACATTAACTTAAAAACACAGAGAGAAAACATGTTGAAAAAATGGAATAAAAAATATTGGGCCGGCATGGGCGTAATTTTGGCGTTGACCGGCTGTACTTCTGTAGCGGATATGGTTGGCTACGATACTGCGACTTTGAATGAAGACGCGGCTAAAAGTTACTCACAAGTCATTCAAAATGCGCGTGGTCAAAAAGCTTTGGATGTTTCATCTCCAACTGCTCAACGCGTTCAACGCGTGTTTGCACGTCTGCGTCCTCATGCTGAGCGCGCCAACAAAACCGGCGTGCCTTTCAATTGGCAGATGAACGTTATCCGCAGTGATGAAATGAACGCATGGGCAATGCCGGGCGGTAAAATGGCCGTGTACACCGGCATAGTAGAAAAATTGAAGCTGACGGATGATGAAATTGCCGCCGTTGTCGGCCATGAAATGACCCATGCTTTGTTGGAGCACAGTAAAAAAGCTTTGGGCGGACAAGTATTGACCGGCTTGGGCGGTTCGATTTTGGCCAGCTCAACCGGTGTGGATGGTGATTTGGTCGGCTTGGGTGCAGATTTGTTGGCGACCAAACCGTTTTCACGCCATCAGGAAAGCGAAGCGGATGCCGGCGGTGTGCGTTTGATGGCTGAAGCAGGCTACAATCCTGAGGCTGCGGTAAGCGTGTGGGAAAAAATGAACAAAGTACAGGGTGGCAGCTCATTGTCTATTTTGTCGACTCACCCGACCAATCAGGCGCGTATCAATGCAATCCGCAAAATGTTGCCTGAAGTGATGCCGATTTATCAGAAAAACAAACGTTAATTTGACATATTGATGATTTTGCCGGTTTGAACAGATGATTCAAACCGGCAAAGTTTTATGGTTTCAGCCTGACAGTTTGGCAAATTTATCCCAATTTGCCTGAACGTAGGCTGCTGCGGTTTCCAAGTCTTCGTCGGCAACATCATAATAATCGCCGTCAAGCTCTTCAAAATCGGGAAAAGCTTTGCGGATTTCGTCGAAATCCCTTTGCTCGTCTGCCATTTTTTCAATGGCTTCGCCGTGTTTTTCGTACAGGGCTTTGGCTTTGTCTAAGATTTTCGGTATCGGCTTGATGCGCCAGCGGCGCAGGCTGTCGGCAACCGGATTGCCGAAGATGTATTCTCCGTATCCTGAAGCGATAAGCTGTACAAAGCCGCCTTCTTGAACCTGGCTGTCGAGGTAGCAAAGGGCAGTCAATGTATGCTGTTCGTCGTTGAGGCCGGACATTTCCTCGTCGCCTGCCTGTTCGGTGTGGTCCAAATAGGCTGCGCTGAGTGTATAAAGAAATGAAGCGGAATCGGAAGTATCGAAATCTTGAAGGCGGAGCGGGGTAGTCATAATCATCAAAGGCCATCTGAAAAAAGTGATTATATAATGTTTTCAGTCTGAACCTGGCGGCCGTTTTGCTTTACAATATCGGAAGATAAGAAAACATAGTGAGGAACCAAACCATGAGTACACAGTCTGAAAAAAACGTTGTAGTCATCAAGCCGCAGGATTTGCCGCTGCATTGCTCCGGCCCTAATCATGAAACGTGGAACGGCCATCCGCGTGTGTTCTTGCCGATTCAGTCCAACAGTGAGATTGAATGCCCGTATTGCGGCACTTATTACCGTCTTGATGGCGAGATTCCGCATCACCATTACTGATCTATGCCTATGTTGAATAAAATCATCTGCGCTTTGTGCGTGAGTTTGTGCGCTGCATGCGGTTCGTATAAGGCCGTGCGCCCTGATGCACCGTTACCGGTCATTGCACAGGCGCAGACGTATTCTGTCCGTTATCAATCCGCACAAGGTCGGACGATTACTGCAATTTATATCAACAGCCACAGCCCGATGATGGTTGAGCTGCGTGAAGGCAATACGGTTGAGAAACTGGTGCAAGTCCGCTTGCGGAGTCAAGGCGTCGAGTACGCTAATCCAAGCTCGCGTTGGCAAATTGGCGATGGGTTTGCCGTACTGATTCGCGGCGGAAAAGAAGTTGTATTTAAAGAGATTGTGGAATAGGGCGGTTTATCCATTAGCCAAATATTTGATTAAAGGTTTGGGCAAACCATAATCCGCCAAATGTTCCAATGATACCCAAAGGCCGTCTGAAAGATGTTCAGACGGCCTTTGTTGCGTCTGAAAAGGGGTAATCATCAATAAACGGTGGGTCAGGCGGTGGGTAAACGTGGTTTGTTCTTCAAGGCCGTCTGAAACAATGCCGAAGCGCTCGGCGTAAGCATACAAATCGTCTAATTTTTCAAAACAGGGTACGCAATACAGACCGCCCCAAATGCCTTTGGCAGGGCGTTTTTCAAGCAATAATGCGCCGTCAGTGTGATGAATAATCAGCCAATAAAGCGGTAGGGTTTGCACTTCGGGTGCGGTTTTTTTGCGGGGCAGCTTGTCAATGCGGTTTTGTTTTCTTGCTTCGCAGATCTCTGCCATCGGGCATTGATGGCACAAAGGTTTTGTCCGTTTACAGACGGTTGCGCCCAAATCCATCAGTCCTTGTGTATAGGCAGGCATATCGGCGTTTTCAGACGGCAGCAGGCTTTCGGCAAGCGTCCAAAGCGAGTTTTCAAATTTTTTGTCTTGCGGATTGCCGTCTTGGGCAAAGACACGGCAGAGAACGCGTTTGACGTTGCCATCCAAGATGGTTTCGCGTCGGTTGAAAGCAAAGGCAGAAATGGCGGCGGCAGTACTTCTGCCTACGCCGCAGAGTGTTTCCAAGTCTTTGCGATCGGATGGAAAGATACTGCCGAATTGTCCGACGACTTGTTGCGCTGCTTTGTGCAGGTTGCGTGCGCGGCTGTAATAGCCCAAGCCTGCCCACAAGGATAAAACCTCGTCTTGCGGCGCGGCGGCAAGCGATTGCACGGTCGGGAATTTGGCTAAGAAACGCGGATAGTAGTCCAATACGGTAGCAACCTGCGTTTGTTGGAGCATGATTTCTGAAAGCCAGACAGAATAAGGATCTTTGACCTGCCAAGGCAGGTTGTGGCGGCCGTGTTGGCGCTGCCAATTGATGAGTCGTCTTGCAAAGGATGTGTGTGTGTTCATTAATATTTACTTTTTAGTTATTTATTTTTAAAACAGTATGTTACAATATAACATACGAAATAATAATCAGAATTGACTTATCTGGTGGAGGGGTATATAAATATAGTTAACGTGGATTTACGCTGTATTGTTAAAATTTATTAACCGTTCAAGGAGATTCACATGAAAGCAATGGTTTATCATGGCGCAAACGACATTCGTTTCGAAGAAAAACCCCGCCCTCAAATTATCGATCCGACCGATGCAGTCGTCAAAATCGTTAAAACCACGATTTGCGGTACTGACTTGGGTATTTGGAAGGGTAAAAACCCTGAAGTTGCCGACGGTCGTATTCTCGGTCATGAGGGCATCGGTATTGTAGAAGAAGTCGGCGATGCTGTAAAAAACATCAAAGTCGGTGATAAAGTCATTATTTCATGTGTCAGCAAATGCTGTACTTGCGATAACTGTAAAATCCAACTTTATTCACACTGCCGCAACGGCGGTTGGATCTTGGGCTATATGATTGACGGTACTCAGGCCGAATACGTCCGTACGCCTTATGCCGACAACAGCTTGGTTCCGTTGCCTGACAACGTCAACGAAGAAGTTGCCCTGCTGTTGAGCGATGCCTTGCCTACCGCCCACGAAATCGGCGTGCAATATGGTGATGTGAAACCTGGCGATACCGTATTCATTGCAGGCGCCGGCCCTGTCGGTATGTCAGCGTTGCTGACCGCGCAACTGTATAGCCCTGCCGCCATCATCGTTTGCGATATGGACGAAAACCGCTTGAAACTGGCGAAAGAATTGGGCGCGACCCATACCATCAACCCTGCTTCCGGCGATGTGAGCAAGCAAGTTGCCGCTATTGTCGGCGAAGACGGCGTAGATTGCGCCATCGAAGCGGTCGGTATTCCTGCGACTTGGAATATGTGCCAAGACATCGTGAAACCCGGTGGCCATATCGCTGTGGTTGGTGTACATGGTCAATCCGTTGATTTCAAACTGGAAAAATTGTGGATCAAAAACCTTGCCATCACTACCGGCCTGGTTAACGCCAATACCACCGAAATGCTGATGAAAGCCATTTCCAGCAGCTCAGTGGATTACACCAAAATGATGACCCACCATTTCAAATTCAGCGAATTGGAAAAAGCTTACGATGTATTCAAGCATGCTGCTGAAAACCAAGCCATGAAAGTGGTTTTGGAAGCGGATTGATTTGAAAATCGCTTAATATGCCGTTAATTAAAGGCCGTCTGAACATTCAGACGGCCTTTTTGTATGATTTTATTTTTTCTTCAACCAAACGCCGCTTTCGATATGGTGGGTAAATGGGAATTGGTCGAACAGGGCGGCGCGTTCGATGGTATGGGTTTGACAGAGCGTATCAAGATTGGTGCGCAGGGTCTCAGGATTGCAGGAAATATAGAGGACGTTGTCGAATCGGGCAACCAATTTGAGCGTCTCATCATCAACACCGGCGCGTGGAGGATCAACGAAAATAGTTGAAAAATCATAGTTTTTCAAGTCGATGCCTTGTTCTTGCAGGCGGCGGAATTCACGGTTTTGTGTGTAGGCCTCGGTAAACTCTTCCGCGGACAGGCGGGCGATTTTGAGATTGGTAATTTGGTTGGCTTCAATATTCCATTGGGCGGCATTGACGGAAGTTTTGGAAACTTCGGTCGCCAACACTTGATTGAAATGTTGTGAAAGCGGCAGGGTGAAATTGCCGTTGCCGCAGTACAGCTCAAGCAGGTCTTTGCCTAAGTTTTGCGCGGCATCACACGCCCAAGTCAGCATTTTTTGGCACACTTGGGCATTGGGTTGGGTAAAGCTGCCCTCGATTTGACGATAGCGGAAGGTCTTGCCGTTGACTTCCAACGCTTCGGTCACAAAATCTTGGCTCAATACGATTTTTTGTCCGCGGCTGCGGCCGATGATGTGGATGCCCAAATTGTGTGCCAACTCTTGCGCGGCTTGTTGCCATGCTTCGTTCAGCTTCTTGTGGTAAATCATGGTAACCAGCATTTCGCCGCTTAAAGTGGACAAAAATTCGACGGCGTACCAGCGGTTTTTCAACTCGGGATGATTAGATGCGGCTTCAATTAGTTTCGGCATCAAGGCATTGATAGATTCGGACGCGGCAGGAAATTGGTCGCAACGGATCAGGCTCGCCCCGCTTGCCTTTTGCCCGCGCTCAAACATGGCGTAAAACATTTCTCCGCCCTCATGCCAGATACGGAACTCGGCGCGCATTCTGTAATGCTGTTCCGGAGATTCAAAGACTTCGATTTCAGGGAAATCCAGTCCTTGGAAAAGTTGCTGAAGATATTGCTTTTTATCGGCTAGTTGTTGCTGGTAGGCAGTCATTGGGGCAGTCTTTTAGAAAATAATGGCGAATTATAATATAGTTGGCGCAAAGATACGAAAGGCCGTCTGAAACATCGGTTTCAGACGGCCTTTGATTTCAAAGCATCAGCTTGTCAATCAGCCTTGCATTTGTTTGGCTTGAACGGCAGTCAGGGCGATGGTGAAGACGATGTCTTCAATCAATGCGCCGCGTGACAAGTCGTTAACCGGTTTGCGCAAACCTTGCAACAACGGGCCTACACTCAGGACGTTGGCGCTGCGTTGTACGGCTTTGTAAGTACAGTTGCCGGTATTGAGGTCTGGGAAAACCAAAACGGTTGCTTGACCGGCAACAGCGCTGCCCGGAGCTTTGGATTGACCGATTGATGGAACGGTAGCCGCGTCGTATTGCAACGGACCTTCGATGGCCAAATCAGGACGTTTTTCATTAGCCAGTTTGGTTGCTTCGATCACTGCATCGACATCAGGGCCGCTGCCTGAGTTGATGGTAGAGTAGGAAATCATGGCCACTTTTGGATCGATACCGAAGGCTTTGGCGCTGTCGGCAGATTGGATGGCGATGTCGGCCAGTTGTTCCGGAGTTGGGTTTGGATTAACCGCACAGTCGGCAAATGCCAATACTTGGTTAGGCAGCAACATGAAGAATACGCTGGATACGAGGCTTGCACCCGGGGCGGTTTTAATCAGTTGCAGGGCAGGGCGGATGGTGTTGGCAGTAGTGTGGACTGCGCCGGAAACCAAACCGTCTACGTCGTTTTGAGCCATCATCATGGTACCGAGTACGACGGTGTCTTGCAGCTGTTTGCGTGCGTCTTCAGGAGTCAGGCCTTTGGATTTGCGCAATTCGCACATCGGCTCAATGTATTGTTCAACCAAGGAAGCAGGATCGATGATTTCCAAAGAATCAGGCAGGTTGATGCCACGTTCTTTTGCTACGGCCTCAACTTCTTCGCGGGTAGCCAACAGTACGCAACGGGCGATGCCTTTTTCGTGACAGATAGCGGCAGCGGCGACGGTGCGCGGTTCTGCGCCTTCAGGCAGAACGATGCGCATATCGGCTTTGCGGGCAAAATCGATCAGGTTGTAACGGAATTGGGCTGGAGACAGGCGTTTGGCTTCGCGTTTGGCCAAAGCGGATACGTCTTGCAGTTTGTCGCTGGAGCCGAAGAAAGTCAGGCCGGTTTGCTCGGCAACTTGTGCGCCTAAAGCTGCGGCTGCGCCGTCAATGATGAAACCTTCCAATAAGCCTGGAGAGTTGGTGTAGAGCTGTTTAGCAAGGTTTAATTGTTGGGCGACGGCGGCTGCATCGGTGTTATCGGATTTCAGCGCCAATACAACGCCTGCGTCCAAAGACAGCGCCAATTCGACATTTTTGCCTGCCAAGAACAATTTGTCCGCATCAGGAGTGATGCCTTCGATAACGAGGTTATCTGCATTTAATGCTGCAACTTTACCGACAAGCGCGTCAAACCAGTCGTCGCTCTTGCCTTGAGCCAACAGGGCTTCTGTAGTGGAGTCAACGGCTTGGAAAACTTGCGCATTCAATGCCGCTGCAAATGCTTTTGCCGCTGCATCGGCGCTTAGACCGGTAGATACCGGTGCGATCAGGATTTTTGCCATTTTGTGTCCTCTCTTTCGTTAATTGTAGAAGGGTGTTGCTGTGGCGCAGCTGGTGCTGCATTTTAATACTTCAGGATTGAAGTTTCTTTAATGTATTCACGGTCATATTGACATATGTCATCAGGCCGTCTGAAAAGTATAAACGCAATGGACCAAATTCATCAATCCCCCATTGCTGCCAAAAGCTCGGCTTGATGCTCGGCAATCAGGGCATTGGTGATTTCTTCCAAATCACCGTCCATCACAAAATCCAGTTTGTGCAGGGTAAGGTTGATGCGGTGGTCGGTCACGCGGCCTTGTGGGTAGTTGTAGGTGCGGATGCGCTCGCTGCGGTCGCCGCTGCCGATCAGGGATTTGCGTTCGGCGGCTTCTTTGGCTTGGGCTTCGCGTTTTTGTGCATCGTTTAAGCGGGCGGCGAGGACTTTCATCGCCTGCGCTTTGTTGGCGTGTTGGCTGCGGCCGTCTTGGCATTCGACCACCATGCCTGTCGGCAAGTGGGTGATGCGGACGGCGGAGTCGGTTTTGTTGATGTGCTGACCGCCTGCGCCAGATGCGCGGAAGGTATCGATGCGCAGATCGGCTGGGTTCAATTCGATGTCTTCGAGTTCGTCCGCTTCAGGCATGACGGCGACGGTACAGGCGGAGGTGTGGATACGGCCTTGGCTTTCGGTGGCAGGGACGCGCTGCACGCGGTGGCCGCCGGATTCAAATTTCAGACGGCTGTACGCGCCCAAGCCGATAATGCGGGCGATGACTTCTTTATAGCCGCCCAATTCGCTTTCGTTGGCGGAAACGATTTCAACCTGCCAGCGGTTGCGCTCGGCGTAGCGACTGTACATGCGCAGCAAATCGCCAGCAAACAGCGCGGCTTCGTCGCCGCCGGTACCAGCGCGCACTTCGATGAAGATGTTTTTATCGTCGTCGGCATCTTTGGGCAGCAGCAGTTTTTGCAGCTCGGTATCGAGTTCGTCGATTTTGGCTTTGGCTGCTTCGATTTCTTCGGTGGCAAAGTCTTTCATTTCAGGGTCGGACAGCATTTCTTCGGCATCTGCCAAGTCGCTTTGCGCCAGCTGATAGTTTTGGAAGACTTCCACAACGGGGGTCAGTTCGGCGTGTTCGCGTGTGAGTTTGCGGTAGTTGTCCATGTCGGACGTGGCTTCAGGCTGACCGAGCAAGTGGGTGACTTCTTCCAGTCGGTCGCTGAGTTGTTGTAGTTTTTCTAAGATAGACGGCTTCATAAATTTTCCAAAATACGGATGCCGTCGAGTGGTCTGCAACGGCGAAATAAGGAGTTATTATAATGGGTTTGAATGAAAATTCAAAAAGATATGATTGATTGGAAAGGCCGTCTGAAACCTGTTTTTGAGTTTCAGACGGCCTTTTTTAGTATGGGCTTATTTAGGCGCAGCCAAGATGCCTGTTTGGTTCAGTAGGAACAAAACGGTAAATCCGGTCAGGTAAATCAAGCCGAGGATGGCGAGGAAGTTCATGCCCATGGTCAGTTTGTGGCGTTTGTCGCCTTTGACGAGGCGGTAGTTCAGCCAAGCGAACACAGGGGCTGAAACGAAGGCGGTGATCATGGCGAATTTGAGCAGCTCGGCCATCGCGCTGTTGAACCAGAAAATCACAGCTAAGCCCGAGCCTGCAACCCAGACGTTCCAAGCAAATAATTCGACATTGCCGGTTTTGTCTTTGCCGCGCAGTAGGCGTACCGGTTCGGCAATCGCGCGTGCGTAGCCGTCCACTACGGTAATGGTGGTGCCGTACATGCAGGCGAAGGCGATAAATGCCACCAACGGACGCGACCAGTCGCCGATGGTCACGGCGTACATATTAATCAGCTGGCCGACATATTTGCCACCGGCCATTTGTACGGCTTCGCCGTTGCCGTATTGGACATATGCACCCAAGGCCAAGAAGACGACGGCCAACACTGCGCTGGTGATGTAGCCGACGTTGAAGTCGAAAATACCGTCGCGGTAGCTGGAAGGGTTGATGCGTTGTTTTTCGGTTACCCACAAAGAGTTGATGGCGGAAATTTCAATCGGCGCAGGCATCCAGCCCATCAGTGCGATTAAGAAGCCCAAACCGGTCAACGTCCATGGGGTAGGCTCGATAAAGTCGGGCTTCATCTGCATACCTCGAGACATGGCCACGGCTGCCGCGGCGACGGTGGCAATGGTCAGGCTGACGATGATGATTTTGGAAACGTTGTCCAACGCTTTATAGCGACCGCTTGCCAAAATCAGCAGGCAGGAAGCCATGATCATGGCGGACACTATACCGGTATCGAGAATCAGTGATGGAATTGCCATTTTGACGATGGCGGCGGTAACGATGGCGACCGCGCCGGCATTAATCGTTGCCGATGCAATACACAAAATCAAAAATACCCACAAATAAACGCGGCTTTTTTCGGCATAGCCTTCAATCAGGCTTTTGCCCGTGTCCAGCGTGTAATGTGCGCTGAAGCGGAAAAACGGGTATTTGAACAGGTTGGTCAAAATAATAATCAATGCAAGCTGCCAGCCGTAAAGCGCACCTGCCTGCGTGGAGGCAATCAGGTGCGAGCCGCCGACTGCCGCCGAAGCCATCATGATGCCCGGGCCGAGGGCATTAATTTTGCTCTGCCAGGTAGAGGAGTGTGTATGTTGTTCTGCCATAAGTATTTTCCGCCTATTTCAGACGGCCTTATTGTCAAAAAAAGCATATTTTAACGTAAATAAAAAGTTTGCCCAATAATATGCGTAATACTTTTTATCAATCAAAGGGAAAATACGGTTTTAAAAAGCTGAAATGGTGGAATGAACGATATTTTGTGCCAAAAACATTTTTTCAGACGACCTTGTATCGCTTTTTATTCATGAATATGGGGTAGGGAGGGCAGAATGTGTCGGTTTGGAAACGAAATGGCAGGGCAAGGCTTTTTGATGCCTTGAGGTCGGTATATTAAGGGGAAGTATGGAGCAGGGAATCCACGTTTTGCTCGGTGATTTCAGCCAGTTGTGCCAGCGGTATGCCGCGCAGTTCGGCGGCAATTTCGGCAATACGGCGGATGTTGGCTGGTGTATTGGTTTCATGGCCGAGCATAAAAGGGCTGTCGGTTTCGAGAACGAAATCCGTGTCATTTAAAGCTTGTAAGGCGGCACGGACTTTTTTGGCATTGGGATTGAGTAACAGCGAGCCTATGCCGATTTTGAAGCCGAGTTTCACCAAAATCCGCGCTTCTTCTACGCTGCCGGAGAAGGCGTGAACAATCCCGCCTCGTGTGAAACCGGCGGTTTTGACAGCGGCGGCAATAGCGGCGGTGGCTTTCAGATTATGGATAATGACGCGGCGATTGAGGTTTTGGGCGAGGATGAGTTGGCGGATAAAGACGTCGGTCTGCGTGCCGCGTTGCGCTTGGGTTTGCTCTTTGCCATAAAAATCCAAGCCGATTTCGCCAACCCATGCTTGTGGATGTTGGATCAGTTCGGACTCTAACTCTTGGAATGCCGCTTCGTTGAGGCCGTCTGAAAACCACGGATGAATACCCAAAGCGATATGGATGTTTTCAGACGGCCTCTCCAACTGCGCCACTGCCTGCCAATCCTTGGGAGACGTAGCCGGTACGATAAAACGCGCTACACCGACGGCTTGCGCTTCGGCAAGTACGGCAGGCAGCGTGTCGGCAAGTTTAGGATCGGCAAGATGACAGTGGGTGTCGGTGAAAGTCATGTTTAATGGCGGTTACAGCAGATTTAATTGTCGCAATTCTTGTTGCATCTTATCCGCATTCCAGTCATGCGATACGGCAAGGGTCATCAGCGCAGTGGCGGTTTCGAGATTGCATTTGCCGCCATTGATAATACCTGCCTGACGTAAAGCATCGCCTTGGGCATAGACGGCGGCGGCGCAACCTTGCGGCACTTGGCTGATGTTGAGCAGTAACTTGCCTTGTTGCGTAAAGGCTTGTACGGCTCGGACAAACGCATCGTCGCTCGGCGCATTGCCATGGCCGTAGCTTTGCAAAATCAGGGCTTGGGCGGAAAGGTGGGGCAGGCCGTCTGAAAGTTCTTGCGCGGCATAACCGGGAATCAGCGTGCGGACGGAAACTTTGGCTTCAGGATTTGGAAGACGCGGTTTGAGGCCGTCTGAATGTTGGGTCGGGGCGGTACGGATATTGTGCCAACCTTTGTTTTCCTCCCATTCGGCGAGTGCGCCAAAATGCAGGTTGTCGAAACCTGCGGCGGTCTCGGTGCTGACCTTGCTGCTGCCGATGGTGGGGAAGAGTTTGCCGTCAAAGGCAATCGCCACTTGTTTGAGTTTGAGCGAGAAGGCGGAAACGGCAGTAGCAAGGTTGCGCGGCGCATCGCTGTTGGCAGCATCGTAAGGCCATTGCGATCCGGTCAGGATAACGGGTTTGTCCAAACCTTGCAGCGAAAGGGCGAAGAGATTGGCAGTGTATGCCATGGTATCCGTACCGTGAAGCACCAAAATGCCGTCATAGTCAGGCAGCTTGGCGATAATAAGTTCCAGCCAGTCGCGTTGGTTTTGCAGCGTTACTGCGGAAGAATCGATGAGCGGCTGGCAAACGTGCCATTCGAAATCAAGGCCGTCTGAAAAGGGGGTAAGGGCTTTATCAACGAGAGCGGTGTCAGGACGCAGACCAGTGCTGCTTTGGGTCATGCCGATGGTGCCGCCGGTGTAGAGGACGAAGATTTTTTGTTTCATGGTATTTTTGGTCAATGATAGAGGCCGTCTGAAAGCGGAGAAGTGTTTCAGACGGCCTGGAATGGTTTATTGATTGGCTTGTTTTTTAGCTTTTGCAGCACGTTTTTCGTGTAATTTTTCACGGAAGAAGGTATGGCGGCGGTGTTTTTTCCACCAAATCCAGCCGACAATGACTGCACCGATGCCCAGTACCGTAAAGATACCGGATTGCAGGCTGTGCATTTTTTCCATCAGCCAGTCGGTATTGCGTGCGCCGTATTCGCCCAGATAAATCCAAACCGGAACGGAAATCAGCGCGGCCAAGCCGTCCATCAGGATAAAGCGCAGGTAGGAAACCTTGCGGCTGATGCCGGCGGTCACGAAAACAGCGGTACGCAGGCCGGGCAGGAAGCGGGCGACGAATAAAACCCAGTTGCCGTATTTGTCGAATTTTTCCTGTACTTGGGCATAGCGTTTGGGTGTCATCACGCGCGCAATGGGTTTGAACTTGAGGATTTTCTGCCCCCACACGCGTCCGGCAACAAACATAAATCCGTCACCCGCCAATACGCCGAGCATACCGACGACAACCATCCAATGCGAATTGGTATAACCCAATCCGGAAATCACGCCGCCTGTAACCAGTGTCAAATCTTCAGGAATCGGCACGCCAAAGCCGCAAATAACCAAAACGAAAAACACGGCCGCATAGCCGTATTCAACGAAAAAAGATTCCAAAAAAGCAAACATGGCCGCTGTCCCACGATAGATATTGATTGATAACTGGATTAAGTTGGAATTTTACCAAAGATAAGGCCGTCTGAAAGCAATCACAAGCAGATATTGTTTAAATTTGACGGTAGTTTGCAAAAAATCTCGAAATTCGGACGTGGAAAGTTGGGATTTGAACAGATTTGGCAGGTACAATAGCCGCTGGTTTATCTTTCAAACCCGAAATGGCAGTCTGTTTTCAGACGGCCTGTTCAGGAAAATGAAATCATGAAATACAGAGATTTGCGAGAATTTATCGCCGGATTGGAAGCTGATGGCAAACTCAAGCGCATCCAGCATCCGGTGTCGCCGCATTTGGAAATAACCGAAATCGCCGACCGCGTGCTGCGTGCTGAGGGGCCGGCGTTGTTGTTTGAAAACCCGATTAAGCCTGACGGTACGCGTTATGATTATCCTGTCTTGGCGAATCTGTTTGGCACGCCCGAACGCGTGGCGTTGGGCATGGGTGCGGACAGTGTGTCCAAGTTGCGCGAAATCGGGCAGACGCTGGCGTATCTGAAAGAACCCGAACCGCCCAAAGGCATTAAAGACGCATTGTCCAAACTGCCGCTGCTGAAAGACATTTGGAGCATGGCGCCGAACGTGGTGAAAAACGCGCCGTGTCAGGAAATTGTGTGGGAAGGTGAAGACGTTGATTTGTATAAACTTCCGATTCAGCATTGCTGGCCGGAAGACGTTGCGCCGCTGGTAACGTGGGGCTTGACCGTCACGCGCGGTCCGCACAAAAAACGCCAAAATTTAGGCATTTACCGCCAACAATTAATCGGCAAAAACAAGCTGATTATGCGCTGGCTGTCGCATCGCGGCGGCGCGCTGGATTATCAGGAATTCCGCAAAATTAATCCCGATACGCCGTATCCCGTCGCCGTCGTTCTCGGCTGTGACCCTGCCACCATTTTGGGCGCGGTAACGCCCGTTCCCGATACTTTGAGCGAATACCAGTTTGCCGGACTGTTGCGCGGTTCGCGGACGGAACTGGTGAAATGTATCGGCAACGATTTGCAAGTGCCGGCACGCGCCGAAATCGTGTTGGAAGGCGTGATTCATCCAAATGAAACCGCGTTGGAAGGCCCATATGGCGACCATACCGGCTATTACAACGAACAGGACCATTTCCCTGTGTTTACGGTCGAACGCATTACCATGCGCGAAAACCCGATTTACCATTCCACCTACACAGGCAAACCACCCGATGAGCCTGCGGTTTTGGGCGTGGCGTTGAACGAAGTGTTCGTACCGCTTTTGCAAAAGCAGTTCCCCGAAATCACCGATTTCTACCTGCCGCCCGAAGGCTGCTCGTACCGCATGGCGGTGGTCAGCATGAAAAAACAATACGCCGGACATGCCAAGCGCGTGATGATGGGCTGCTGGTCGTTCCTTCGCCAGTTTATGTACACCAAATTCATCATCGTGGTTGATGACGATGTGAACGTGCGCGACTGGAAAGAAGTCATCTGGGCGGTCACCACGCGCATGGATCCCGTACGCGATACCGTTTTGATGGAAAACACGCCCATCGACTACCTCGACTTCGCCAGCCCCGTCAGCGGACTCGGCGGCAAAATGGGTTTGGATGCGACCAACAAGTGGCCGGGCGAAACCGACCGCGAATGGGGACGGGTGATCAAAAAAGACCCTGCCGTTACGGCCAAAATCGATGAGATTTGGGAGAGTTTGGGTTTGTAGATGTCGGATTTATTGGAATTTCTATTTCAAATATTGATGGAAATTATTGGGTCTATGTTTGAGGGTACGGTAGAAATATTGAGGCTCGATTGGAGAAAAAGAAAACTCTCCAAAAAAGGCTTGATAATGTTGGCGATATGGTTTGCCATCATTGTTGCACTGATTGTGTATATGGTCATTCCCCAATAAACATCTTATTCTGACAATGTATCTGTTAAAAGGCCGTCTGAAACTTTTTGGGTTTCAGACGGCCTTTAATTTGAAAACCTAGCGTGGTTTGAGCCACTTCCATTGTTCTTGTATGGTTTCTTGCAGGGCTTTTTGTTTTTCTGCAGGCGTGTTCATGCCATTGGTCAAGCGGCTGTAATCAAGGGTAATGGAAGGGTTTTGTACAGTTCCACCGATTTTGAGGGGGATCGGTTTGTTTTTGGGTTGCAGTACGTTGCTGATAAGCAGATTCTCGGACAGCTTTTGGGTATTCAAATCGGTATAGCCGCTGCTGATAACGTGCAGGCTGTCGGAAAACAGTTCGGTGTTGATATGATGGCTGATGCCTTTCTCGATTTCGCTATTGAGGATGAAATGATGGAAAGGGGTTTTGAGGTTGCTGTTGTCGATTTTTTCCGAAGAGATGCCGTTTTTCAGAATGCTGTCCATATCGATACCGTGCCATGCGCCGTTGGTAATATCGAGGAGCAGGCTGCCGTTTAGGGCTTGTATCATTTGAGCGCGGTCGTTACCGGAAGTTTGAATATCGATAACGGCGTCGCCGCTGCCGCTGAAGCTGTGGAAACCGAACAGGTCTTGCAACAGCGGCTGAATTTGTATGCTTTTTGCGTTTTGCTGAAGGTGGTAGGAAGCAGGTTGGGTTGCCGCAATACTCAGGCCGCCCTCGGTTTTGCCGCCATAAAGCCCGGCTTTGAAACGGTGCAGGGCGATATGTTCTTTATCGGCGGTGAGCAGGGATTCGACGTTTTCTAATTGCAGGCCGGCAGTTTGAATGCTGCCGATTTGGAGGTTGGCCTCAATGTCGGGCAACCAGGGTTTAGCCAGCAGGGAAGGAAGGTTCAGTGATGGCTGGGTTTTCAGGTCTTCCAAGTAAGGGGTTAGATTCAGTTTTTGTAAAGCGATACCGGCGTCAAGGTGCGGACGCGGTTGGGCATCGCGTTGGTATTTAAAAGCCAAGGCAAGGGCTTGTCTGTCAAATGCGCCTTTCAGACGGCCTTCCCATGTATTGAGGCTGAAATTGGCCTGTCCTTCGAGGGTGCTGATAAATCGGGGGCGGGGAAGGCGGTTGATGGTGTCTTGCAGGGTGCTGAGGTGCAGTTTGGGCGCATCGATGCCTTTGCCTTTTTGCCAAACCAACGGGCTGGAAAAGGTAAAGTTGGTTTGGAGGCGGTCGTTTTTATGGCTGCCTTTGAGTTCAAAATTGGCGGCGGTCAAAACGGTTGGATAGAGGTTGGCTTTGTCCAGTTTGAATGAACCGTCCCATTGGTTGTTTTCACTGCCGGCGGTCAATGCGCCATTGAGTGTGTTGAGGTGTAAATAGCCGTTTTTGAATTGCAATAGGGGCGAACGTGCGTTGATATGCAAGTTTTGATAGTCGCTTTCGGCTTGCAGATTGAAGTCGCGCAAAAGGGCGGTTTGGTTTTGCCAATTAAGGCTGCCTGCGATTTGGGCATCCAGCTTGTTTTTGAGCAATACGGTTTGCAGGTTTAATTTGAGGGCGGGAACGCTCCAGCCGGCATCATCTTGTACAAGATGGCCTGCGCCTTGCCAACTGATGGGGTTACCGATATTTTGCAGTGTGCCGCTGATGTCGAATGGACGGCCGTCTGAATTAGCTCTGCGCAGGGAAAACTGCAGATCGTTTAAGGCAATATCCTGTTCTTTATTGTGATAGCGGATGCTGCCGCTATTGATGATGACGCGGTTGAGCTGGAAGCTTTCTTTTGATGCATGGTTTTGTTGCAGGCAGGCAGGCAGGTGGTTCTTGGGACCCAGCGTCAGAGACGGATTGGAAAGAATCCATTTTTCAAGAATGGGGGCGTCTGACCATAGGCTGCTCCAGCCAAAACCCATTTTGGATTCGGCAATGTTCAGCGTCGGCGTGTCTGGTTCGGAAGATGAAAGGCTTAGGTCTTTTAAAATAAGCGTAGGGCGCGGCAGCCATTTTCTGCTGATATTGGCATTGTATTTGACTTGGCAGCCATGGGCAGAAAAGTTTTTCTGTATGAATGCGTCGATGTTTTCTGTATTGAATATGCGGAACATTAAGGCACTCAAGACCGCCGCGAGGCATAAAAGCACGGCAATGCTGAAAACCAGGGTTTTCAGCCAAAATTTTCCTGAGTGCAACATGGAATGAACAGACAATTCAGATTCTCGCTTTGATGGGAGCTTTAAGGAGTGATTGGAAGTTTAAGCCTTGCTGCTTAAGCGTATGGAAGTATAACACAGAGCGTGGGCCTGTGTTTCAGACGGCATCGGTATGTCAATAAAAAACACCGCCCGAAGGCGGTGTTGATTTAAGCATAAATTATTTACGCAGACCCAGGCGGGTAATCAGTGTACGGTAAGTATCAGGCTGAGTACGACGCAGGTAAGACAACAGGCGACGACGTTGGCTAACCATTTTCAACAGGCCGCGACGGCTGTGGTGGTCTTTAGGGTTGGCTTTGAAGTGAGGAGTCAGGTCGTTGATGCGGAAAGTCAACAGAGCGACTTGTACTTCAGAAGAGCCGGTATCGCCTTCTTTGCGTTGGAAATCTTTAACAATTTGTGCTTTTTGTTCTACGGTCAATGCCATGATGGATAACTCCGAAAATAAAAGAACCTTTTCAGGTTCGGACAAGTTTGCCAAGCCGAACGACCTAAGCAAACTCCTAAGTGCCTTTTTATAAAGACGGGCGGATTATGCCACAATTTGTCTTTGTGCGCTATATCTTTTCAGACGGCCAAAAAAAGCGGCGATACCTTTCAGTACCGCCAAAGCTGCTTTGGTGATAAAAACTAAACTTTATTTGCTCGCGCAGCGGAAGCCCAAGTTATTTAAAACATATTTGGACTGCAGGCTGGTGCGGATGCCGTAGCGTAAGAATGCCGCATAGTTGGACGGGTCGCTTGAGCCCACAGATGCGCCGCTACAGAACATTTGTGTGTTGGACGAGCCGGCAGAGAGTTGGCTGCTGTTGAAGTCTTCAGTCCATTCCCAAATCAGGCCGTGCATATCGTATACGCCCCAGTAGTTGGGCTTGTTTTTACCGATGTCGTGCAGACCGTTGCGGCCACCGTCTGCATACCAATCCAAGATGGTGCGGTTGTAGCCAGGCTCGGAAGAGCCGTCTTTTTGAGTGGCAGAAGCCAAGCCTGCAAACTCCCATTCGTCAATAGTCGGCAGACGTTTGCCTTTAGAAACGCAGTAGGCATTCGCGGCAAACCATGAAACATTGGTTACCGGATGTTTGAGTTCACTGGCTTTAGGTGCAAAACTGTTGCTGCCGTTTTTTACCCAATGTTTCAGGTAAGCTTTTTCAGCGTGTTTGGAACTGATTTTGCCTTTTTGCCATTGCGGATGTGTTTTTACAAATTCGGCAAAGTCGGCATTGGTTACCGGATATTTGTCAAGCTGGAAGGGTTTAACTTTAATAAGGGAAGTTTCTTTTTTGAGATAGAGGGGACGATAGCTGCCTCCTTCGATTTTTACCATTTCGGCAGCAAATGTATTGCCGCAGATTAAGGCACTGCCTAAGAGGAGGAGTCGTATGAGTTTCATGGTACGCCCTTATTATCGATTGAAACAGAAAATTTATTTTTCAGATAGCCTAATCATAACAAGGCCGTCTGAAAAATCAATCTGTCTGATTGAACAGGAGGATTAATCGTGATGGAAGCCACTGCGGCTCTAAAGAGTAGGGCAGCAGTGGCTTGGCGTATAAACCGAGAGATTATTTAGCGGCTTCAGAAGCAGCAGACGCAGCTGCTGGAGCAGAAGCGGCAGCACCGGCAGGTTGGTAAACGGTGTCGCTCAGTTTTTTAGTCATGATTTCAGGGTTTTCATCACCCTCAACTTTCAATTGACCCAAAGCACCTTTGTTGAACGCACGGAAGATAGAGTGGTCAACCAAAGTGTAGCTGCCCGGGATGTCGGCTTTAAATTCGATAATCGCTGCACCACCGGCAGGAATCAGGGTACTTTGTACGTTTTCGTTGATCAGTTTGCCAGCTTCTACGTAAACTTTGTCGAAGATCTCACCGATAACGTGGAAGGAAGATACCAAGTTAGGACCACCGTTACCAACGTACATACGAACGGTTTCACCAGCTTTAGCTTTCAGAGCGTTGTCGCCGGCGATAGAGCCTACGTGACCGTTGAATACAACGTATTCAGGTTGTTCAGCAATCGCTTTATCCATATCGAAAGGTTGCAGGCCTTGAGCACCTTTTTTACCTTTAGTATAGAAGTCACCTTGTACGATGTAGAACTCTTTGTCCACTTTAGGCAGACCTTCTTTAGGTTCAACCAAGATCAAGCCGTACATACCGTTGGCGATGTGCATACCTACAGGAGCAACGGCACAGTGGTAGATGTACAAACCAGCTTGCAGTGCTTTGAAGCTGAAGGTAGAAGTATGGCCAGGAGCAGTAAAGGTAGCTTCTGCACCACCGCCTTGACCGGTTGCAGCGTGGAAGTCAACGTTATGAGGAACGGTAGAAGAAGGATTGTTAGAGAATTCAACTTCAACAGTATCGCCTTCACGTACACGGATCATTTGACCTGGAACGTCGCCGTTAAATGTCCAGTAGTGGTACTCAACACCGTCTTCCATGGTCATGGTTTTTTCAACGGTTTCCATTTTAACGCGTACTTTAGCCGGATGATCGCGATCAGTTGGAGGTGGAACTTCCGGAGCGTGAGTTACGATAGCATCGATTACAGGCAGTTCTGAAGAAGGAGTCTCGGCAGCAGCTTGTGAGTCGGAAGCAGCAGGAGCTTCAGCAGAAGCGGTAGCAGCTGGAGTTTCAGCAGGTTTAGCAGCTTGCTCGCCGCATGCGGCCAATGCAAATACAGAAGCGATAAGTGCGGCTAAGGTTTGGCGTTTCATGTTTAAAGTTTCCTTATAGTAAGAAAAGTAAGATCCTGATAGGATGGTTTGAAATTTTGTATGATTATGTAGGCGCTTGTTTGGTCATATTTTGATGTAAATCAAATTGTTCAGGGAATATGAATCTTTTAATCCCTAAATACTCCTTTAGAAGTATAAAAAAATACATCAAAAAGTTTATTTTCGTGTGAAAATGTTAGCGAAAACTTAACACAAAATACGATAAAGGAGAGTTTGTATAAGAAAATGGGAATCAATATCATATAAGTTAATGGTTTTAAAGGAATATTATTGACAAAATATTTCTTTACTTATTAAACCGTGATACAATCTTTAACATTCATATTTGATGAATTAATACCACCCAACCACTTTTTACCAAAATTAAGGAGTACTTAAAATGGGACAGTACAAGAAGCTTTGGTACTTGCTGTTTGCCGTGCTGGCAGTATGCTTTACCATTCTTGGTTATATGGGTAGCGAAGTCTATAAAAAGGCTCCGCCATACCCTGAACAAGTCGTTTCTGCATCCGGCAAAGTCTTGATGACCAAAGACGATATTTTGGCAGGTCAATCTGCATGGCAAACTACCGGCGGTATGGAAGTCGGCTCTGTATTGGGTCACGGTGCATACCAAGCTCCGGACTGGACTGCCGACTGGCTGCACCGCGAGCTGGTTGCATGGTTGGATCTGACTGCGCAAGAAACTTACGGCAAAAAATTTGACGAAGTTTCTCCTGAAGAACAAGCTGTTCTGAAAACACGTTTGGCTGACGAATACCGCAACCAAAGCCGTGTTAAGGAAGATGGTTCTGTCGTTGTCAGCGAAACACGCGTGAAAGCGATTGAAAGCATTCTGCCTTACTACCACGGTGTGTACAGCGACGATCCTAAGTTCCAAACCACTCGCGAACACTTTGCAATGAAAAACAACACATTGCCAAGCCCAGAAGCGCGTGAAAAACTGTTCAACTTCTTCTTCTGGACTTCTTGGTCTGCTTCGACCAATCGTCCTGACGAGAACTTCACTTACACCAACAACTGGCCGCACGAGCCTTTGATCAACAACGTACCGACTACTGAAAACTACATGTGGTCTTTCACCAGCGTGGTATTGTTGCTGATGGGTATCGGCTTGCTGATGTGGGGTTACTCTTTCTTGACCAAACATGAAGAGGTTGAAGTACCTACTGAAGATCCTATCTCTAAAGTACAACTGACTCCTTCTCAAAAAGCGTTGGGCAAATATGTATTCCTGACTGTTGCGCTGTTTGTCGTACAAGTACTGTTGGGTGGTTTGACCGCTCACTATACTGTCGAAGGTCAAGGCTTCTACGGTATCGATACCGCACTGGGCTTTGAAATGGCCGACTGGTTCCCATATGCGCTGACCCGTACTTGGCACATCCAATCCGCTATTTTCTGGATTGCAACCGGCTTCCTGACAGCAGGTCTGTTCCTGGCTCCGATTGTGAACGGCGGTAAAGATCCTAAATTCCAACGTGCCGGTGTGAACTTCCTGTACATCGCCCTGTTCATCGTAGTCGGCGGTTCTTACGCAGGTAACTTCTTTGCTTTGACTCACATCATTCCACCTGAGCTGAACTTCTGGTTTGGCCACCAAGGTTACGAATACTTGGATTTGGGTCGCTTCTGGCAACTTCTGCTGATGGTCGGCTTGCTGTTGTGGCTGTTCCTGATGTTGCGTTGCACCGTCTCTGCCTTTAAAGAAAAAGGTACAGATAAAAACCTGTTGGCTATCTTCGTAGCTTCTATGGTCGGTGTGGGTGTGTTCTACGCTCCCGGTCTGTTCTACGGTGAGAAATCTCCAATCGCCGTGATGGAATACTGGCGTTGGTGGGTGGTTCACCTGTGGGTAGAAGGCTTCTTCGAAGTGTTTGCTACTGCCGCCTTCGCATTCATCTTCTACAACATGGGCTTTGTCCGCCGTAGTACTGCTACTGCTTCTACTCTGGCCGCTGCCGCCATCTTCATGTTGGGCGGTATCCCAGGTACATTGCACCACTTGTACTTCTCCGGCTCTACCTCTGCTTCTATGGCAATCGGTGCATGTTTCTCCGCTTTGGAAGTTGTGCCTTTGGTTCTGCTGGGTCGTGAAGCCTACGAACACTGGTCTTACCAACACTTGTCCGACTGGGCGAAACGTCTGCGTTGGCCTCTGATGTGCTTCGTAGCAGTTGCCTTCTGGAACATGATCGGTGCCGGCGTATTCGGTTTCCTGATTAACCCGCCGATTTCCCTGTTCTACATCCAAGGTCTGAACACTACTGCAGTTCACGCTCACGCGGCTCTGTTCGGTGTGTATGGTTTCTTGGCTCTGGGCTTCGTATTGCTGGTTGCACGCTACCTGAAACCTAATGTTCAATTTGACGACAAATTGATGACTTGGGGCTTCTGGCTGCTGAACGGCGGTCTGGTGGGTATGATTGCCATCAGCCTGTTGCCGGTCGGCGTGATTCAAGCTTACGCTTCTATCACTCATGGTCTGTGGTATGCACGTAGCGAAGAATTCCTGCAAATGGAAATCTTGGATACCCTGCGTTGGGTTCGTACCGCTGCTGACTTGATCTTCATCGGTGGTGCTGTCTGCGTTGCTATCCAAGCTACCAAAATCGTATTCAGCCGCGATAAATAATCTTAAGCTGAATTAAATCGAAGGCCGTCTGAAAAGTTTTCAGACGGCCTTTCTGTTATAATTTCAACATTCTTAAATTGACAAGACAAAACATTATGTTCAACCAAGCTGCTCAAGAGCTGACCACTGTTCGCGATTTATTGCGTTTCGCCGTCAGCCGTTTTAATGATGCCGGACTGTTTTTCGGACACGGAAGTGATAATGCCCATGACGAGGCAGCCTATCTGATTTTGCACACTTTGAACCTGCCTTTGGATACGTTGGATCCTTATTTGGATGCCAAATTGTTGCAAAGTGAAAAGGAAGAAGTGTTGTCGATTATCGAACGCCGCGCAGTTGAGCATATTCCTGCCGCGTATCTGACGCATCAGGCATGGCAGGGCGAGTTTGATTTTTATGTCGATGAGCGCGTTATTGTGCCTCGTTCTTTTATTTACGAATTGCTTGGCGACGGTATCCGTCCTTGGATTGAACACGATGAATTGGTGCATCGTGCTTTGGATTTGTGTACCGGTAGCGGCTGTTTGGCTATTCAAATGGCGCATCACTATCCCGATGCACAAATCGATGCCGTTGATTTAAGCCTGGATGCGCTGGAAGTAGCCGCCATCAATATTGAAGATTATGGTTTGGAAGACCGCATCAGCTTGGTGCATACCGATTTGTTTGAAGGTCTGGATGATACCTACGACTTGATTGTTTCTAATCCGCCTTATGTTGACGCGGAATCTGTGGAGGCGTTGCCTGATGAATACCTGCATGAGCCGGAATTGGCTTTGGGCAGTGGCGAAGATGGTTTGGACGCTACACGGCAAATCATTCTGCAAGCGGCGAAATATTTGAATCCGAGAGGTGTATTGCTGGTTGAAATCGGTCACAACCGTGAGGTATTGGAGGCAGCTTATCCCGAATTACCGTTTACTTGGTTGGAAACCAGCGGTGGCGATGGGTTTGTATTCTTGTTGACCCGCGAGCAATTACTGGGTGAAGAATAGTTTATTTTGATATAAATAAAACAAAGGCCGTCTGAAAAAGTTTCAGACGGCCTTTGTTTTATAAAATTTTTAATATTTTAATAAAATACAAATACCTATGGTATGCCGAATATGAAATCCAAGCAGGCTTTGAAACTATGGCTTATAATATTCGTCATAGTTTCTAATGTCAGTGAATTTTTATTACTGACTTTTTGTAGAACATATACTGCCAAACTCCATATTATGAATAATTATTTAAAATCAGGCCTGTTGGCTGCTGCCTTGTTCAGTATGCCCGTTGCCGCCTTTGCCCAGCAGCATACCGTTTATTTTAATCAAAACGGTAAACTGACGGCGACCATGCCTTCGGTTGCTTATGTCCGCCAATACAAGATTGAGGCAGGCAAGGCGCAGGTACAGGATTTTTACTATCCATCGATGAAAAAATATTCTGATCCTTATGAAGTGCCTGCCGGTCAGATTAAGGTTTTTGTGCCGGCGTTGGATAATGGTACGTTGACCCTGTGGCATTTCAACGGTCAGAAAAAGATGGTTGGTAGCTATCGCAACGGCAAACCGCATGGCGAATGGGTTAACTGGTATCCAAACGGCAAAAAATCTGCGGTGATGCCTTATCAAAATGGCCTGAGTGAGGGCGTGGGTTCCCGCTATTACCGAAATGGTGTGAAAGAAAGCGAAATCCAATTTAAGCACGATAAAGCCAATGGTCATTGGAAACAATGGTATTCAGACGGCAGCCCGAAAACCGAAATGATGATGAGCAATGATAAACCGACGGAGATTATCAGTTGGGATGAAAATGGCCGCATCGTGTCTGAATTGAGTATTCGCAACGGCAAACGCAGCGGCATCATTTTGGATTGGTATGATGATGGTGCGAAGAAATCCGAGTTGGTTTATAAAGACGACCAGTTGGTGAAAAAAACTTTTTGGGATACAGACGGATACGTCCTCGAATAATTTTGACAATAAAAAAACCGCAGGCTCTGAAAAGCTTGCGGTTTTTTATATTACATGCAGCCTTTGTTTTGACATAGGGTAAATAACGGAGCGCCGCTTTCACGGATTTTTTTGCCACCGTCCAAGTCGGTAAATTCCAAAATGGCAGCTGCTTCGATTACTTTACCCCCCAGTTTGCGGATCAGCTCGACACCTGCCAGCATTGTGCCGCCGGTTGCCACCAAATCATCTACCAACAAAACGCGCGCGCCCGGTTTGATGGCGTCGGTATGGATTTCTACCGTTGCTTCACCATATTCCAAAGCGTAACTTTGAGAAACCGTATCAAACGGCAGTTTGCCTTTTTTGCGGATGGGGATAAAGCCGACATTCAGCTGATAGGCCAAAGCCGCACCAATGATGAAGCCGCGCGCATCCAAGCCCGCCACGACATCAACTTTCTGCCCCATATAGCGGTAAACCAGTAAATCGACCAGCAGGCGGAAATATTCTGCGCTTTGCAAAACGGGAGTAATGTCATGAAACAAAATCCCTTTTTGCGGCCAGTTTTCAATTTTACGGATTTTGTCCGCCAAAGCCTCTACGCCCATTACTTCAGGATGAATCAACATCTCGACATTCCGAAATCAAAAAGTTTTTAACACGATATTGTAGCGGTCATATGCGGACTTGCCAAATTAATCGATACAATAGCCAAATTTTGCAACATACCGTCTGAAATTACGAGAAACATTGTGTTGTGTTATAATTTACAGATACATACCATCGGCTGAACCACCATGCAAAATCATAAAAAAGGCAATATTTACATTATTTCTGCCGCTTCCGGCACAGGTAAAACAACCTTGGTGTCGCGCCTGTTGAAAAATCATGACGACATCCGTGTTTCCATTTCTCATACTACGCGCCAGCCGCGTGAGGGTGAGGCACATGGTGTGCATTACCACTTTGTTCCCAAAGAAGAATTTGAATCACTGATTGAGCAAAGAGCCTTTTTGGAACACGCCAATGTGTTCGGCAATTATTACGGCACCAGCATTGCCGGCGTGAATTCGTTGAGCGAAGAGGGCTATGACGTAATTTTGGAAATTGATGTGCAAGGTGCGGCGCAAGTGCGTAAATCGTTGCCTGAAGCCAGCAGCATTTTTATCCTGCCGCCTTCCTTTGAAGTTTTAGCGCAACGTCTGATCGGCCGTGGTACAGACAGCGAAGAAGTTATTCAAACACGCCTTTCAAAAGCCCGTCATGAGATTGAGCAATCCGTTTTGTTCGATTATGTCGTTGTGAATGACGATTTGGATCGTGCCGAAGCCGATTTGTTCCACATTATTAAAGCAGGCCGTCTGAAAAAATCCTCTCAACAGGGATTTATCTCAAACCTGTTGGAAAATTCCTAAAAAACAGCGAAAATAACCGTTTATTTGAAACTTAGAAAGAAAGCAAGCAAACATGGCCCGTATTACTACTGAAGACTGCACAGGTAAAATCCCTAACCACTTCGACCTTACCCTCGTTGCCGCCCGTCGCGCACGCCAGCTCGAAAACGGCAACACGCCTTTGGTTGACGACATCCGCAACAACAAACCAACCGTTACCGCCCTGCGCGAAATCGCGGCCGGACAAATCGGAACAGAGCTGCTGACCCGCAACAAATAAACCAACCGGCAAACCGATAAAACCGCCGCGCGGACTGTATCGGTGCGATATCACAACCGATACAGTCTGACGGCTTAAAAATAGCCATAAAAGGCCGTCTGAAAATGCCAGCCCCACTGCCTACCGCCCCCTATGATCCGTTGACAGCAGAAGCGCGCGAGCTTTTGTTTCGCACCGCATCCTATCTCAATACCAATGAGCAGGCCGAGCTTGAAAGAGCCGTTGCCTACGCTTTTCACGCCCATGACGGACAAACCCGTAAAAGCGGCGAACCCTACATCACCCATCCCCTTGCCGTTGCCACGCAGCTTGCGATTTGGCACATGGATGTTCAAGGCCTCTGCGCAGGCGTTATGCACGATGTATTGGAGGATACGGGTGTAACCAAAGTTGAAATGGCGGCAGAATTCGGCGATACCATTGCCGAAATGGTAGACGGCCTTTCCAAGCTGGAAAAACTCAAATTTGAAGATCATGCCGAGCATCAGGCGGAAAGTTTCCGCAAGCTTATCCTCGCCATGACTAAAGACGTGCGCGTCATCGTCGTCAAACTTGCCGACCGATTGCACAATATGCGTACCCTTGGCTCTATGCGTCCGGAAAAACGCCGCCGTATCGCCAAAGAAACCCTCGAAATCTACGCTCAAATCGCCAACCGCATTGGCCTGAACAATGCGTATCAAGAGCTTCAAGACTTATCGTTTCAAAACCTCCACCCAAGACGCTACGAAACCCTGAAAAAAGCCATGGACAACAGCCGCAAAAATCGCCGCGATGTTGTCGGCAAAGTGTTGCGTGCATTCAGTCAGCGTTTGGTCGGTGTCAATATTGAAGCCAAAATCAAAGGCCGCGAGAAAAACTTATACAGCATCCATCAAAAAATGCTGGCTAAAAAACTGCGTTTTGCCGAAGTAATGGATATTTACGGCTTTCGGGTCATCGTAAACAACATTCCTGCCTGTTATGCCGCGTTGGGCGCATTACATAATTTATACCACCCCAAGCCCGGTCGTTTTAAAGACTATATTGCCATTCCGAAAAGCAACGGCTACCAAAGCCTGCATACGACCTTGGTCGGCCCTTACGGTTTGCCGATCGAAGTGCAAATCCGTACGCGTGAAATGGACGCTGTGGCTGAGGGCGGTATTGCCGGCCATTGGATTTACAAATCCGGTGAAAATACTCCGGACCAAGCCGTCCTCCATATGAACCGATGGATGAAAAATATTCTTGACCTGCAGGCCAGCAGCTCAAATGCCATCGAGTTTCTGGAGCATGTCAAAGTCGATTTGTTCCCCAACGAAGTCTATATCGTTACCCCGAAAGGCGATATCCTTACCTTGCCTAAAGGTGCGACACCAATTGACTTTGCCTATGCCGTACACACCAATATCGGTCATAAAACCGTTGCCGCGCGTATCAATAACGTCATGATGCCGTTGCGCACCAAGCTGAAAACCGGTGATACGGTAGAAATCATTACTTCCGAGCATGCCAAGCCTAATGTGGCATGGTTGAACTTTACCGTTTCCAGCCGTGCGCGCAGCGCCATCCGCCAATACATTAAAAATCTGAATCGTCACGATGCCGTTGTTTTGGGTGAAAACCTGCTGCAAAAAGCTTTATCCAGCCTGTTGCCTAAAGACATCCTGCTTTCAGACGACCTCAAAGAAAAATACCTTGCCGATTTGAATACCAAACAAACCTCGTTTGAAGAGGTTCTCTACAATGTCGGTATGGGGCATACTTTGCCGGTGCACGTTGCCATGCACATTGCCGAGTTGGCGGGCCAACATTTTGGCAGCGCGGTCAAACTCAGCCCGATCAAAGTCAACGATCAAGAAACCGGCCGGATTCATTTTGCCGAATGTTGCCATCCGATTCCAGGTGATGCGATCCGTGCCTTATTGGTCAAAGACAAGGGTATGATTATCCACCGAGATACCTGTCAAACTTTGGTCAAAGCCGATCCGGAAGAGCAACTGGATGCGGGTTGGGACAGTTTGCGCAATCAAACGTACCGCACCATCCTCAACGTTAAATCCGAAGATGCGCATGGTTTGTTGGCCTCAATGGCGCAAGCGATTTCAAATTCCGGTGCGGATATCGAATCTGTCGATACGCCAACCAAAGCGCAAGCAGGAACGGAAGGTTTTGTAGAATTTAAATTCACAATTAAAGTCAAAGACTTGGATCAGGTTAATCAGATTATTCATGCAATGCATGCCAATCCGAATATCCGCAAAGTGATTCGAGGATAATCTCGTTATAAGCAAAGGCCGTCTGAAAGTGTTTTCAGACGGCCTTTTTGATGTTTGCAAATAAAAGCTGTTGGCTTCTTTTTAAGAGGGTTTATGGCTTTTTTGTAATTGGATTGGGTTTAATTCAACCAAAAACGGAAAACCAAGAAGAAGACCAAGGCCAAAACGCCGGCCCAAACCAGCAACATGAATCCGGCTACTGCCTGACCCAAGCGGTAAACAGGATTTTTGCGTTCGTCTTCGAGTAGGGGATTGGGTGTATCGTGCGGTTTGTCGGACATGATGAAGCTCTGATTGGATTATTGAATGAATGCGTAAGGGTACGCCGATAGAAGCAAAGATTCAAGTGGGAATGATTATTGATAGAAGTCTTCGTCTTCATTCCACGCGGTTTTTAAGGCCGTCTGAATGGTGTCTGCACCAAAGCCGCGATACGCAAGGAAACGCGCTTGTTTTTGTTTTTCTTTCAAATCTTCAGCTTCTTGCTTGAATTTTTTACGCAAAACAGAAATGGCGGTTTGCAGTTCGTCCTCCCTGTCGGGTAAGAATTCCCGACAGTCATCTGCATCGATACCTTGTTGCGCCAAGGCTTGCTTGAGGCGGAGCGTGCCGTAACGGTTGCTCTTGCTGTGAATATAGGCTTCTGCGTAACGTTGGTCGGATTGCCAATTTCGTTCGGCAAATTCGTCCAAAACCTTTTCCAATTCTTCTTCGCTTTCTGCGTGAGGAGCCAGTTTGCGTTTCAAGCCGATACGGCTGATTTCCTGTCGGGAAAGGATGTCCATCGCGCGGGCGCGCAGGGATTTTTGGGGTTTCATGCAGGGGTCAGCTTAAAAATAAAATTAAACAGTTAAGGAGAAGTCCAAGGATAGGAATAAAAATATAAAATAACAACCTAAAGGGGCGCAGCTTGCGGAATTTTTTCGATAATGCCCAGTGATAAAGGCAAGTAAATTCAGATGAGCCTATTTGTTTATTTACAAAAACTGATGATTTATATATGTAATAGGGTTTTAAAATACAATATAATCCAAAGAATGACATTAACGAGAAGAATATAATGAAGCCTGTAGCCCATATTAGATAAGAATTTTCTATTTTTTGTATAGTCAATAACTTATATATAAATAGTAATGAATATTCTAATAAAGAAAATCCGATGATTGCTGAGCACCATCCGATAAATTCTGCAAAGAAGAATGGAATTTTAATTGATACGATGTTTTGATCATCATCAAACTTAAAATACTCAGCTACTCTTTTGTAGTGATGAAATGCAACAGGTGTTTTATTTTTCAGATATAGTTCGATTAATTTTTCCTGCTGACCAAAACTAAAAGACAACCCTGTCACTAATTTGAAATATTCTTCAGATAATGAGTGTTTGAAATATTTTTTAGTATTCTCATCATGCTCATTAAAATCATAGGCTTCTTTCAGTTTATTAATCCGATTCCTTTTAATATCATGCTTAAATGACATTAAAGGTTTATATACTATCGCTATTAATAATGGAATATAAATGTAAGGCATAAATCGTTTATTTATGCCTAATTCATTAATAATTGTTAAAATATCATTCATAAAAGCATCCTTGTTTTAGTCGTCTTCTGCTTTTTTCGGTCGCAGGTTTTCGTAGATTTCGGGCAGCGAACCGATAATCCAATCGGGCTTGGTCGCCTTGTCTTGTAAGAGCAGGGTCATGTCGCCGTAGCCAAAGGTGACGCCGACGCTGAGGCAGCCGGCGGCTTTGGCGGCGATGATGTCGTTGCGGGAGTCGCCGACCATGATCATGTTGGCGGGATCGATGCCCAAGACTTCGGCGGCGTGTTGTAACGGCAGCGGGCTGGGTTTCTTTTCGGGCAGGCTGTCGCCGCCGAGAATCAGGCTGAAGTAGTCGGCTAGTCCGAGCTGTTTCAAGAGTTCGGCGGCGAGGATTTCGTTTTTGTTGGTGATGACTACCAATGGAATACCCAAGGACTTGAGCAGACCGAGACCGGCTTCGGTTTCAGGGTAGGGGCGGGTAAAGTCACTCAAGTGCTCGCAATAATATTTCATAAAGAACACAAAGCCTTTTTCCCAGATTTCGGGATTGGCTTCTTTTTCACGATCATTGGTAATAACGCGATGAACCAACTTGCTGATGCCGTCGCCGACATAACTTTCAACCGTTTGGGTGGGTAAAACAGGTAAACCCAAGTGCGCACACATGGCTTGGGCTGCTGCGGCCAAATCAGGAACGGAATCACATAAGGTGCCGTCCAAATCAAAGGCAACGGCTTGGACGTGTTCTAAAGCAGCAGTGGTCATTGAGTAACTTTCTGTCATATTATTTAAGCGCTTATTTTAACATTGTTTGCCTGATTTGCCGATGTTTTGCTGATTCTTTAAAAAGATGTTTGTTTAAATTGTTAACAATTTTTGCTGGTGTAAGGCTGTCAGCCTATTTGGAATATGGAAGGGATTTTGTCAACAAAAAGGGTGGTTTGGTAGGCATTAAAAAACAAAGGGTTTGTGTGTTTTTTTGAATGGTTTGATGAGCATTTATGCTAGGCCGTCTGAAAATTTTTTGGTTGGTGTGCCGATATTTTCAGACGACCTCAAACTAAATTCATATATAAATGAATAGATTCGCTTTTTATCGACTACACGCTATTACATTTTTGTCCGTTTTTGTATATAGTAACGTGTATGGCTCTCGTCTAATCATATGTATGAAAAGGAAAAATACATGTCCGCATCTGCTGTAAAAGAAACGCTGAATCCGTTTGAAATTGCGCAAAAACAAGTGAAAACTGCCTGCGATCGCCTGAATGCCGACCCAGCAGTATTTGAAATCTTGAAAAAGCCGCAACGTGTTTTGGAAGTCAACTTCCCTGTCAAACTCGACAACGGTACAGTAGAAAACTTCACCGGCTACCGTTCACAACACAATAATGCCGTCGGCCCTTACAAAGGCGGCGTGCGTTTCCATCCTAATGTGAATATGGACGAGGTTAAAGCCCTGTCTATCTGGATGACCATCAAATGCTGCGTGGCCGGTATTCCTTACGGCGGCGGTAAAGGCGGTATTACTTTGGATCCGCGTAACTATTCCGAAGCGGAATTGGAACGCATCGCCCGTGCTTATTCCGAAGCTATTTCTCCGCTGATCGGCGAGAAAATCGATATTCCTGCACCTGATGTGAACACCAACGGCAAAATCATGTCTTGGATGGTTGATGCCTATGAAAACGTGGTGAAACATTCTGCACCGGGCGTGTTCACCGGCAAACCGGTTGAGTTTGGCGGCTCCTTGGCGCGTACCGAAGCCACCGGTTACGGCGTAAACTTCGCCGCCGTTCAAGCTTTGGAAAAACTGGGTAAAGACGTGAAGGGTGCCACTTACGCCATTCAAGGTTTCGGTAACGTGGGCTACCACACCGGTTACTATGCACACAAAGCCGGTGCGAAAATCGTTGCCGTATCTACTGTTGACGTTGCCATCTACAACGAAAACGGCTTGGATATGGAAGCAATCATTAAAGAATTCCAAACCAAAGGTTTCATCACCAACGAAGCCGGCTACGGCAAAGAAATCAGCAATGCCGAACTTTTGGCTTTGGATGTGGACGTACTCGCCCCTTGTGCATTGGAAAACCAATTGACTTCCGAAAATGCAGGCAAAGTCCGTGCGAAAATCGTGGTTGAAGGTGCAAACGGCCCGACTACTCCTGAAGCCGACGTTATCCTGCGTCAAAACGGCGTATTGGTTGTTCCTGACATTTTGGCAAACTGCGGCGGCGTGGTTGTATCCTATTTTGAATGGGTACAAAACCTGCAAGGCTACTACTGGGAGTTTGACGAAGTTCAAGAGAAAGAAACCGTTGTCCTGCGCCGTGCGTTCCGCGATATTTGGAACTTGGCTCAAGAATACGATGTCGACCTGCGTACCGCTTCTTACATGATGAGTATCCGTCGTGTTGAAAAAGCAATGAAACTGCGCGGCTGGTATTAATCGGTTGAGCGATAGCTAAGAGTAGGCCGTCTGAAACCTCTTTTCAGACGGCCTTAATGTTTTTGATAAGAGCCTTTACAAATTTTAATCCACCTTGATTCCATTTCAATCAAACTCAGCTATAATCCCCTTTTTTGACCTTTCCGGAAAAGACATAATCATGAACAAAACTTTCAAATTCAGCGCATTGGCTTTGTCTGCTTTGTTGGCACTGACTGCTTGCAACCAAAAAGACACTGCCGCTAAAGACGCCCCTGCTGCTTCCGCAGCTTCAAATGCGACTGCAGATGCTTCTGCCATCGGTTCTACTGCCCAACAAGCCAGCTACGCAATGGGTGTGGATATCGGCCGTTCATTGAAACAAATGAAAGACCAAGGTACGGAAATCGATTTGAAAGTCTTCACCGAAGCCATGGAAGCCATGTTTGAAGGTAAAGAAGTCAAAATGACTGAAGCCCAAGCTCAGGAAGTGATGATGAAATTCCTGCAAGAGCAACAAGAAAAAGCTACTGCCAAACGTGCTGAAGATGCCAAAGTAAACTTGGAAAAAGGCGAAGCGTTTTTGAAAGAAAACGCGACTAAAGAAGGCGTGAAAACCAGCGCTTCCGGTCTGCAATACAAAATCACCAAAGAAGGCGAAGGCAAAAAACCGACTAAAGACGACATCGTTACCGTTGAATACGAAGGCCGTCTGATTGATGGTACTGTATTTGACAGCAGCAAAAACAGCGGTGAACCTGTAAGCTTCCCTGTAAGCCAAGTGATTCCAGGTTGGACTGAAGGTATCCAGCTCTTGAAAGAAGGCGGCGAAGCAACATTCTACATCCCTGCCAAATTGGCTTACCGCGAAGTTGGCGCCGGCGATAAAATCGGCCCGAACGCTACTTTGGTATTCGACGTGAAACTGGTTAAAGTCGGCGCGCCTGATGCCGCTGCACAACAACCTGTACAAGTTGACGTACAAAAAGTTCAATAATCCGAATCAAGGCTTACGCCCTTAAACAACGGATAAAAGGCCGTCTGAAAAATTCCGTTTCAGACGGCCTTTGTTCCAAACAAACAAGGAATTATGATGAAAAATATCGTCATCCTTATTTCCGGACGCGGCAGCAATATGCAGGCGATTGTGAATGCCAATATTCCTGATGCTAACATTGCAGCCGTATTGAGCAACAGCGAGACCGCAGCCGGATTGGCATGGGCGGCAGAGCGCGGTATTGCCACTGACAGTTTAAACCATAAAAACTTCGACTCGCGTCTGGCATTTGATCAAGCCATGATGGAAAAAATCGATGCCTATCAGCCGAATTTGGTCGTATTGGCGGGCTTTATGCGCATTTTGACCCCAGAATTCTGCGCACATTATGAAAACCGCCTGATCAATATCCATCCGTCCATCCTGCCTTCTTTCACCGGTTTGCACACCCACGAACGCGCATTGGAAGCAGGTTGCCGAGTGGCAGGCTGCACCATCCATTTCGTGACGCCCGAGCTGGATTGCGGTCCGATTATTTCACAAGGCATTGTTCCTATTTTGGACGGCGATACCGCTGACGATGTTGCCGCACGCGTGCTGACGGTTGAACACCAGCTTTTCCCGCAAGCCGTTGCCGACTTTGTTGCAGGCCGTCTGAAAATCGAAGGCAACCGCGTTTTGAATGCACAACGCAATGCCGCCGGTCAAAGCCTGTTGGCTTAATTAAAACACCATACACACAAGGAAAACATCATGAATCCGATTAAAACAACCCTGCTGACACTTTCCCTGCTCACTGCCTCTATCGGCGCACAAGCCGCTGAATTGCCGCAATCTGCCGTTTTGCAATACTCAGGCAGCTACGGTATTCCTGCGACCATGACCTTTACACGTAGCGGCAACCAATACAAAATCGTCTCTACCATCAAAGTACCGCTTTACAATATCCGCTTTGAATCCGGCGGCAGCATCAACGGCACAACCTTGAATCCGTCTTACTACAAAGATGTGCGCGGCGGTAAATTGTATGCCGAGGCCAAATTCTCCGGCGGCAACATTACTTACGGCAAAGCAGGTGATTTGAAAACCGAAAAATCCGGCCCGGCCATGGATTTGTTTACTTTGGCATGGCAACTGGCCGCCAATGACGTGCGCCTGCCGTCAGGTTTGAAAATTACCAACGGTAAAAAACTGTACACCGTCGGCAGCATGAACAAAATAGGCAGCGAAAGCTATAAACTGAACGGCGGCACAACGCCTGTGAGCAAATATCGCGTCCGCCGCGGCGACGATACCGTTACTTACTCTTTTGCTTCCGATATCGACAATATCCCTGCGCAAATCAGCTATACCGATGATGGCAAAACCTACAACCTGAAACTGACTTCCGTCAAAATCAACGGTAAAGTAGTGAAACCGTAATCTTTATTTGCTCAAACAAGAAGGCCGTCTGAAAAGTTTTCAGACGGCTTTTATCTTTACAGCAACACAATATCGTATTGCTCCTGCGTGTAGGCGGTTTCGACTGCCAGCGAAATCGGTTTGCCGATAAAGTCTATCAACATTGCCAGCGATTGAGATTCTTCGTCTAGGAACAAGTCGATGACATTCGGAGCGGCCAAAATGCGGAAGGCTTGGACATCGTAGCGGCGCGCTTCGCGGACGATTTCGCGTTGGATTTCGTAGCACACGGTTTGCGGCGTTTTCAGACGGCCTCGGCCTTGGCAGGAAGGGCAGGGTTCGCAGAGGATTTGGCTTAAGTTTTCACGCGAGCGTTTGCGGGTCAGTTCGACAAGGCCCAGACTGGTAAAGCCGTTGAGGGTGACGCGGGTACGGTCGAAACTGAGGGCTTTGGCAAGTTCTTGCAGGACGGCTTCGCGGTGGATCTCTTGCGCCATGTCGATGAAGTCGATGATGATGATGCCGCCGAGATTGCGCAGGCGAAGTTCGCGGGCGATGGTGTGGCAGGCTTCGAGGTTGGTTCGGAAGATGGTTTCATCAAAATTGCGCGCGCCGACAAAGCCGCCGGTGTTGACATCGATGGTGGTCATGGCTTCGGTGGACTCGATGATGAGGTAGCTGCCGAAGTTGAGGTTGACGCGCGGTTGCAGAGCGCGGGCGATTTCCTGTTCGATGTTGTGGGTTTCAAATAGGGGGCGTTCGCCTTTGAACAGCTCGATTCTGCCCAATGCGCCTTGAACGTATTGTTCGGCAAACTGGGTCATGCGGCGGTGGTTTTCGGTCGAGTCGACCAGGATTTTGTGCGTATCGAGGCTGAACATATCGCGCAATACGCGCAGGCTCAAAGGCAAATCTTGATACAGCAGGGTTTCGGGCGGCTGGATTTTTGCCTGTTTTTGAATGTGTTCCCACACTTTGGTCAGGTAGTTGATGTCTGATTGCAGTTGGTCATCGGAAGCGTTTTCAGCGTTGGTGCGGATGATGTAGCCGTGGCAGGCGTTTTCGGGCAGCAGGTTGTTGAGGCGCTCCCTCAGGTTACTGCGTTCGGCATCGTCTTCAATGCGTTGGGAAATGCCGATGTGGTCTTCTTGCGGAAGATGGACGAGGAAACGGCCGGCCAGCGAGATTTGGGTGGATAGGCGCGCGCCTTTGGTGTTGATGGGGTCTTTGATGACCTGAACCAAGACGGACTGGCCTTCAAAGAGCATGTGTTCGATGCGTTGGGTTTCATCCGGATTGCGGCGTTGTTCGAGGACGTCGACGATATGCAAAAACGCGGCGCGTTCCAAACCGATATCGATGAATGCGCTTTGCATGCCGGGAAGGACGCGTTTGACGACGCCCAAATAAATATTGCCGACCAAGCTATGGCCGCTGTTGCGCTCGATGTGCAGCTCGCAGATATTGTTCTCTTCCAAAACGGCCACACGCGTTTCTTGCGGCGTAATGTTGACGAGGACGGTTTCAGACGGACGCACGGCGTCCTTGGGGATGGGAATTCCTGAAAGCATGGGGATACCTGATTTTGAATAGAAAAACTTTTGCGATGTGTTCTTCTCCACAAAACAAATGGCAAAAGTCATTCTGCGAAAGCGCTTATCATACTTTAATTATGGTTTTTCCGCATCTGCACAAATGTTTATGGCTAAGAGGCCGTCTGAATGTTTTTTACAACCGTACGGCGGGAACACTTGTAAAATAACACCTATGCCCATATAGTCATGAACATTGGTATTTTGGAAGAGATCATGCAAACCGTTACTGTTTATACCGGTCCATATTGCCCGTACTGCACCATGGCGAAAAGGCTGTTGCAGGCGGTGGGTGTGAAAGAAATCAACGAAATCCGCATCGACGGCAATCCGGAAGTTTTTGCCGAAATGCAGCAGCTTTCCGGCCAGCGCAGCGTGCCGCAGATTTTTATCGGCGACACCCATGTCGGTGGCTTTACTGATTTGTACCGCTTGCAGCAGGAAGGCAAGTTGGACGAATTACTGAATCCTTAACCCTTAACTTAGGAAAATAAAATGAGCGAAGAATTGCAACCCGTATTCAGCGTTGAGCGTCTGTATGTAAAAGACTTGTCTTTGGAAGTGCCTCACGCACCACAAATCTTTTTGGAACAAGGCGAGCCTGAAGTGGATATGCGCGTTTCTACCGGCAACACCAAACTGGAAGACGGCTTCTACAGCGTTGATGTTACCGTGACCGTGACTGCCAAACTGAACGAAGAGCGCACCATGTTCTTGAACGAAGTTACCCAAAGCGGCATCTTCCGTCTGGAAAACATTCCTGAAGAAGACGTACAACTGCTGTTGGGCGTTGCTTGTCCGAACATCCTGTTCCCTTACGCACGCGAAGCCATTTCCAACAGCGTAACCCGCGCCGGCTTCCCACCTGTACTGCTTGCTCCGATCAATTTCGAAGCAATCTACCAACAACAACAGGAAGCTAACGCTTAATCGCGTTATACCTAAATTAAGGCCGTCTGAAACATTGCGTTCAGACGGCCTTTTTGTTTTCGGATAAAATACAGCAAACTTTAAATCAGCTGCCTTTTAAGATGACGCCCGAAACCCAAAAACAGCTCAAAATCACCGATGTTTCCGCCAAGAAACTCGAAAAACTCAACCTCCATACCGCATGGGATTTGGTCTTGCACCTGCCGTTGCGTTACGAGGACGAGACACATATCATGCCGATTAAGGATGCACCGATCGGTGTGCCGTGTCAGGTCGAGGGCGAGGTCATCCATCAGGAAGTAACATTCAAACCGCGCAAGCAGCTTATCGTCCAAATCGCCGACGATTCCGGCAGCGTCCTTTTTCTGCGCTTCATCCACTTTTACGCCAGCAACCAGAAACAGATGGCGGTCGGCAAACGCATCCGTGCCGTGGGCGAAATCAAGCATGGGTTTCACGGCGACGAGATGATTCATCCCAAAATCCGCGATGCCGAGAGCAGCGGTTTGGCGGAAAGCCTCACACCGATTTATCCAACTGTAAACGGTTTAAATCAACCTACTTTGCGCCGTATTATTCAGACGGCCTTGGACGTTACACCGCTGCACGACACCTTGCCTGATGCTTTATTAGTCCGTCTGAAACTGCCGCACCTTGCCGAAAGCCTGCGCCTTTTGCATTCGCCGCCGCCGAGTTTCACTATTCATCAACTTTCAGACGGCACGCTGCCTGCATGGCAACGGCTCAAATTCGACGAACTTTTGGCGCAACAGCTTTCCATGCGCTTGGCGCGGCAGAAGCGCGTCAGCGGCTCGGCCACGGCATTGGGCGGCGACGGCACATTGACTCAAGCCCTGCGCCATGCATTGCCGTTTGCCCTGACCGATGCACAAGAAAAAGTTGTTTCCGAAATCTGCCGCGATATGGCGCAAACCCACCCCATGCACCGCCTGCTGCAAGGCGATGTCGGCAGCGGCAAAACCATCGTCGCCGCCTTGTCTGCTTTGACGGCTATCGAATCCGGCGCGCAGGTGGCCGTAATGGCGCCGACCGAAATCCTTGCCGAACAGCATTTCATCAAGTTCAAACAATGGCTTGAGCCGTTAGGGCTTGAAGTCGTTTGGCTTTCAGGCAGCCAGCGCAAAAAAGCCAAAGACGAAGCCAAAGCCAAATTGGCTGACGGCTCTGTCAAAATTGCCGTCGGCACGCACGCCCTGTTTTCAGACGACGTCGAGTTTCAAAATCTGGGCTTGGTGATTGTGGACGAACAACACCGCTTCGGTGTCGCCCAACGCCTCGCCCTCAAAAACAAAGGGTGCGACGTCCACCAGCTGATGATGTCCGCCACACCCATTCCGCGTACGCTCGCCATGAGTTTCTTCGCCGACTTGGACGTGTCTGTTATCGACGAATTGCCACCCGGTCGCACCCCGATTAAAACCCGCCTCGTCAACAACGTCCGCCGCGCCGAAGTCGAAGGCTTCGTCCTTAATATTTGTCGCAAAGGGCAGCAGGCATACTGGGTCTGCCCGCTGATTGAAGAGAGCGAAACCCTGCAACTGCAAACCGCCACCGAAACCCTCGAGCAACTTCAGACGGCCTTACCTGAACTCAACATCGGCTTGGTACACGGGCGCATGAAGGCCGCCGAAAAAGCCGAAGTCATGGCGGAATTTGCGGCAGGTCGTCTGAACGTCTTGGTCGCCACCACCGTCATCGAAGTCGGCGTAGATGTGCCCAACGCCGCCCTGATGGTGATCGAACACGCCGAGCGCATGGGCTTGGCGCAGCTGCATCAATTACGCGGGCGGGTAGGGCGCGGCGCGGCAGAAAGCGTGTGCGTCCTCCTGTTTGCCGAACCTTTAAGCGAACTCGCTAAAGCACGGCTGAAAGTGATTTACGAACACACCGACGGCTTCGAAATCGCCCGTCAAGACCTCAACATCCGCGGCCCCGGCGAATTTCTCGGCGCGCGTCAAAGCGGCGTCCCCATGCTACGCTTCGCCAACCTTGAAGAAGACTTACACCTTTTAGAACAAGCGCGCGAAATCGCCCCTTTGCTGATTGAGCAAAACCCTGAAATCGTCGAAGCGCATTTGGCAAGATGGCTTTCCAGCAGGGAAGGTTATTTGGGCGTATAAAATTTGCTTTATAAAGAAAAAGGCCGTCTGAAATATTTCAGACGGCCTTATGATTTGCGTTGATGCAGCTTTTAGAAACCTTGCGCCAACATGGCATCGGCAACTTTGACGAAACCGGCAATGTTCGCACCATTGACGTAGTTCACTTTGTCGCCGACTTTGCCGTATTTCAGGCAGGATTCGTGAATGTTGTGCATAATGTCAAACAGGCGGCTGTCCACTTCTTCACGGGTCCAAGACAGGCGGATGGCGTTTTGACTCATTTCCAAACCTGAAGTCGCTACGCCGCCGGCGTTGGAGGCTTTGCCCGGAGCGTAGAGGATGCTGGCTTTGATAAATTGTTCGACTGCGCCCAAAGTTGACGGCATGTTGGCACCTTCGGCAACCACATAGCAACCGTTGGCCAGCAGGATTTTGGCAGCGTCTGCGTCCAATTCGTTTTGGGTGGCGCAAGGCAGGGCGACTTCGGCCGCGATGTTCCACGGTTTTTGGTTTTCAAAGTATTGCAGGCCTTGTTCTTTGGCATAAGTGGCCACGCGTTCGCGGCGTACTTCTTTCAGCTCGATCAAGGCGGCCAGTTGCGCTTCGGTCATACCGCTGTCAGGGAAGAGGACAAAGCCGTTGGAGTCGGAAACGGTCAATACTTTTGCACCCAGTTGGATGGCTTTTTCGGCAGCGTATTGCGCCACGTTGCCGGAGCCGGAAATCAACACGCGTTTGCCTTCGATGCTGTCGTTGCGGGTTTCCAACATGGCTTGGGCAAAATACACGCAGCCGTAGCCGGTAGCTTCAGGACGAATCAGGCTGCCGCCCCATTCGAGGCCTTTGCCGGTCAGGATGGAAGCAAATTCGTTGCGGATTTTTTTGTATTGGCCGAACAGATAGCCGATTTCGCGACCGCCTACGCCGATGTCGCCGGCAGGGACGTCGGTGTCGGCCCCGATGTGGCGGTAGAGTTCGGTCATAAAGGCTTGGCAGAAGCGCATTACTTCGGCATCGGATTTGCCTTTAGGATCAAAGTCGGAACCGCCTTTGCCGCCGCCCATAGGCAGGGTGGTCAGCGCGTTTTTGAAGACTTGTTCAAAAGCGAGGAATTTCAATACGCCCAAATCAACGGTAGGGTGGAAACGCAAGCCGCCTTTGTAAGGGCCGATGGCGGAATTCATTTGAATGCGGTAGCCGCGGTTGACTTGGACTTGGCCTTTGTCATCCATCCAAGTGACGCGGAACATAATCACGCGCTCCGGTTCAACAATACGCTCAAGCAGGCTTTGTTGGGTGTATTTCGGGTTTTTTGCCAAAAACGGATCCAAACTCATGAACACTTCTTCAACAGCTTGATGGAAGGGTTCTTGGTTGGGGTTGCGTTGTTTGAGATTGGTAAATAGAGCGTTCAGGTCGGTCATTTTTCTACTCCTATTGAGTGAGATATTTCAATATTTATGTTTTGAAATATAGCCGTAAAAATTTTACTTGCCAAGAAAAATTTTGCCTAGATTGTTGACATTATTTTTTTACCAACTTGTAAAAATAGAATTATATTTTAAATATAATTAAAAATATCTAAAAATATTTTATAAAATATGTTTTAATAAAAATAAAGTGCTAAGTAATTAAACTAGAAAATGTTGAAAAATTTTTTGTAAAAATTTAATTCAGCTCAAAATTTGTGTAAATTAGCGCTAAATTGTCAACATTGTTAATGAGTGTACTACGCAAATATAGGGAAGGTTGCCCCATTGAAGACAGAGAGGCAGGCCGTCTGAAAATTCGGTACAATACACACGAAATTCCCACAACACATACACTAAGGAAACACATGAAAGCCTATCACGACCTTATGCGCCATGTTCTCGACAATGGTATCGACAAATCCGACCGTACCGGCACCGGAACGCGGTCTGTGTTCGGTTACCAAATGCGTTTTGATTTGAGCGAAGGCTTTCCGCTGTTGACCACCAAAAAACTGCATCTGCGCTCGATTATTCATGAACTGCTTTGGTTTCTCAAAGGCGATACCAATATCAAATACCTGAAAGACAACAACGTTTCCATTTGGGACGAATGGGCGGATGAAAACGGCGATTTGGGCCCGGTTTACGGCTACCAATGGCGCAGCTGGCCTGCACCCGACGGCCGCCATATCGACCAAATTGCCAATGTGGTGGAACAAATCAAGAAAAATCCCGACTCACGCCGTCTGATTGTATCGGCATGGAATCCGGCTTTGGTCGACGAAATGGCCTTGCCGCCTTGCCACGCACTGTTTCAGTTTTACGTTGCCAACGGCAAACTGTCCTGCCAGCTTTACCAACGCAGCGCCGATATTTTCCTTGGCGTACCGTTCAACATAGCCAGCTACGCATTGTTGACCATGATGATGGCGCAAGTGTGCGGCCTGGAAGCCGGTGAGTTTATCCATACGTTTGGCGATGCGCATTTGTACAGCAACCATATCGAGCAGGCCCAGCTGCAATTAAGCCGCGATTTCCGAAACCTGCCAACCATGAAAATCAACCCTGAAGTCAAAGACTTGTTTGCCTTCAAATTTGAAGACTTTGAGCTGGAAGGCTACGATCCGCATCCGCACATCAAAGCAGCCGTATCGGTGTAATCCAAGTTAAAAAACAAAAGGCCGTCTGAAACTTCAGACGGCCTTTTGTTTAGGCAGGGTTATTGACGTTTCGCGCCATAGCCACCGATTAAGTGTTCGGTTGCATCTTTGTTTTTCAAGCCGTAAGTGCCACCAATTTCTGCAGCATTTGGGCCGTAGAATTTGCCGTTCAGATTACCGCTTAACTTGTCATCGGCCGTGCTGACTTTACCGGAGAAGAGGTTGCCGTCTTTCCAGCTTGCCGTACCTTTGAAATCGTAGTTTTTATCTGCTTTAGATACGCGCTTACCATTTTCCAAAGTATGGAAGTGTGAGTTTGACGTTTCAAAACGGACACCTTTGAGGCCGAAATCAACGATAGCCATGACATTGGAAGTCAACTGACGATTGTTCTTGTCGGTAACCACATAGGCAGTGGAAATACCTTTGTAGGTGGCTGTACCTTTTGCAGGCAGGGTAGTGAAGACAGTTTCATCGCCTAGGCTTTGGTAGCCTTGGTATACATGTCCTTTAGGGTCGGTGTAATGCGCGAAGGTTTGATATGTCCAGCCGGCCGCAGAAGGATCATGCAAAACAATTTTGGTACCGTCATCAAAATTGATGACATAGACACCGTCGAATTGTTTGTCAAAAACTAAGCCGTTTGTATCGGTGCGGAAGTAGGCTAACTTATCACTGTCAATTTTATTAAAGGTTGCCAGACCAGTGCGATGTTGCAGATTTTTTTGGTATAAAGAGTCTAATTCTTCAATTTTAGCTTTAATTTCCTTTATTTTGTCATGGTCAACTTGACCAGACTCTGTGTTTTGTTCTTTTTTTAGATTTTCTTTTTCAGCTTCTAATTTCTTATAAAGTTCAACAATACGTTCATCCAAAGTCGATTTGCCGTATGCGAATTCGGTATTTTTCTCTTTGCCTGTTTGTTCGCTGACATCAGTTTGAGTATTGCCTTTTGAATATACTTTGGCAATAACAGAAGCATAACTTGTCCATGTAGGTTGGGTTGCGTTGCCAGCAGTGGTCTTGTTAAATAACACAACGCCGTCCATTTTGACTTCATCATTGCTGTTAAAGTCAATAGAACTGATCAGACCATTTTGGTTGCGGTCTTGATTGTCTGTTTGGAACATTTTGCCTGCGGCATCTCTTCGGATTTGTACGTTAGGGTTGGATTGCTGTGCACCTTTGGAAGAGATGAAATGTGTGTGCAAAGGCTGGCTAACGTTGGCCGGATCGATTGGAGCTTCATCGGTCAGTTCGGCAAGGTTGTCGGCACTGTTGGTGAGCGTAGCAGACGGCGCTTTCGGAGTATTGGCATTGCTGTTGTTGGCAGGATTGCCATTGTTGCCAGCAGAGTTGCCGGTATTATTGGTAGGAGTTGCGCCGGTGCTTAAAGCAGATGAACCGCCGCCTCCGCCACCACCGCATGCGGACAAAATGGCTGCGCTGACGGCTGTAAAAACGATGGTTTTAAGTTTGGTTTGGATGTTTGACATGAGATTCCCTATATAGTTATTCGCTTGATGAAAAGGTCGGAGAGATCGTTTATCTGATTTTTAAACCTTTAATTTCCGATAATAACCATAAATCATAAAAAAATAAACAGTTTGTTTGCATTTCTGTACAAAAATTAATCAAAGGGCAGGTGGTTGGGTAGATGTTTTTTTAGTTAATTGTTTTATATGAATTTATTTTAAATATTTTAGTGAGTTCGATAGCTGGGCTGTTTCTTTTTAACAAACTTTTCAGACGGCCTTTGGAAGATAAAAAAGCAGTCGGACTTTATGGATGCTTTTCTCTCAACGGATAAGCGTATTTCCGTTAAAATACGCCTTCTTTTCCGATTCGAAACATTGCCATGCGTCTTACCCACATCAAACTCTCCGGCTTCAAATCTTTTACCGACCCGACCACGATTCATGTGCCGGGGCAGCTTGTTGCGGTTATCGGGCCGAACGGCTGCGGCAAGTCGAATGTGATTGACGCGGTGCGCTGGGTGTTGGGCGAGGCTTCGGCGAAGCAGCTTCGCGGCGAGAGTATGCAGGACGTGATTTTTAACGGTGCGGTAACGCGCCGTCCTGCGCCGAGGGCTTCGGTGGAGCTGGTGTTTGACAACAGCGACCACAGTTTGCAGGGGGCGTGGGGGCAGTATGCTGAAGTGAGCATCAAGCGGCAGTTGACGCGTCAGGGCGAATCGACTTATTTCATCAACAATCAGACCGTGCGCCGCCGCGACATTACCGATTTGTTTTTAGGTACGGGCGTGGGCGCGCGCGGTTATGCCGTTATCGAGCAGGGGATGATTTCGCGCATCATCGAAGCGCGGCCGGAGGAGTTGCGCGCCTATATCGAGGAGGCGGCGGGCGTGTCCAAATATAAGGAACGCCGTAAGGAGACGGAAGGCCGTCTGAAAGACACGCGCGAGCATTTGCAGCGTTTGGGCGATTTACAGAACGAATTGGCGCGTCAGGTGGAAAAGCTGGAAAAACAGGCGGAAACCGCCGAACGCTACAAATCCCTGACCGCGCAGTTGAACCAGCAACAGGATTTGCTCGATTACGCCCAATGGCAGCAATCGCTTGCCGCCGCAGATAAGGCGACCGCGCAGCATCAGTCTTTGCAGGCGCAGCAAGACGAAACCGCTGCGCAGATTCAGGCGTTAAACGACGAAGTCCACGCCTTGCAGACCGCCGAGCAGTCGCAGCAGCAGGCGGTACACGAATTGAGCAACAAACGCGGCGTGTTGCGCGAGCAGATTGCCCGTTTGGAAGAACAAATCCGCCATCAGCAAAACCTGCACCAACGCATCGAACGCGACAAACAGGCGGCGCAGGCGCAGATGCAGCGCATTCATCAAGAGCAGCAGCAAATCCGCGTGAAGCTGGAAGAAAACGAGTTGCAGGTCGAAGAAAAGCAAACCGAATTGGCGGAGTGGGCGATGCAGGTTGCCGAACACGAAGAGCGTCTGCCCGAATTGGAAGAAGCACAAGCTACGCTCAATGCTGCCTTCCAGACCCAGCAGGACGAGGCAAACCGTATCCGCCGTGAACTGGCGTTGAAGCAGCAGCAGCTTGCCCATGCCGAACAAACGATTGCCAAGCATGAAGAGCGCAAAGGCCGTCTGAAGCAGGAAAACCAAGCCCTGAACCTGCCCGACGAAGCCGAAACCGCTGCCGTGCAGGAAGCCGCCGCTTTGTTGCAAAGCCAGCAAGAGCATTACGAAGAACAAATCATCGCCGCCGAAGAAGCCTTACACGCCGCCCGCGAGGCGTTTCAGACGGCCTCAAACCGCTTCCAAAGTCTGAAGCAGCAACACATCACCTTGCAGGCGCAGCAGCAGGCGTTGTCGCAAATCCTGTCGCAACAGCAGGAAGCCGCCGATTTCTGGCAGGCAACCGACCATGCCGCCGCGCCGCAACTGTGGCAACACATCACCGCGCCTGCCGAGTGGCAGCACGCCTTGTCCGTCATCCTTGCCGAACGCCTGCAAGCCCGCAGCGTACCGCATGGTTTCGTTCCCCCCGCGCCTTTGCCGCAAGGGCAGGCGGCATGGCTTTCAGACGACCTCTCCGGCGGCATCAAAAAATCCCTGCCTGTACAGGCATTGCTGAACCAAATCCAAGCGCAGCCGCCGTTTCAGACGGCATTGCACCACTGGCTCGACGGCGTATTGTGCGCGCCCGATTTGAGCTACGCCTTCGCGCATCAAAGCGATTTGGGCGCACATCAAATCTGGCTTACGCCCGAAGGCCATCAGGTCGATAAAGTCAGCGTCCTGCTCTATGCCAAACCCGCGCAGGAAAGCCTGATTGCCCAAAAAGCGCGTCTCGACGGCATCGCGTCCGAATTGGAAAACCTCGCCCCCGAACTTTCCGCCGCCGAAGCCGTGTTCAAACAGGCGGAAGCCGCCGTGCGCTCGTCCGAAGTGCAGCACAAAAATCTGATGCAGCAACAACAGCAGCACACGCTCCAATACAGTCAAGCGCAGCAACGCGCCGCCGAACTTCTGGCGCGCACCAACCAAGGGCAAATCCGCCGCGAACACATCGAGCGCGAACTGGCGCAGTTGGCGGAAGAGCAGACCGTATTGCAACATACTTCAGACGGCCTTGCAGACGACATCGCTACTTTGCAGGAAGCTGCCGCCGAACTCGAACACCAACAGCAAACCGCCGCACACAGCCGCCAAGAACAGCAAGGCCGTCTGAAACAGGCGCAGCTTGCCCTGTTGGAAGCCAGCCGCCAATACGGATTGGCTGAAGTCACCGTTCACAAGCTCAACCAACAAAAACAAAACTACCAGCAGCAAATCGCCCGGCTTGAGCAGCAAACCCTCGACTGGCAGGAACGCCAGCAAGAGCTTGCCCTCGCCTATGAAACCGAGTTCCAAAACGACGAGCAGCACATCAAGCTCGACGAGCTGACCGAAGCCGTACACACGCTGGACGAAGAATACATCGTCGTGCAGGACAAACTCGCGCAGATTCAGGATCAGGGCAGGGAGCAATACGCTAAAGTGCAAGCCCTGCAAACCAAGCTGCCGCAGCTTCAGGCCGCCACCCAAACTGCCCTGTTGCAGCAGCAGGAAGCCCTGATTAACGCCAAACGCTACCATCAAAATCTGACCGAACGCGCCGCCGATCTGGACGCGCTCGAAGCGTTGGCGAAAGAATCGCCGAAAGTATTGAACAGCAGCATCGGCAGCCTCACCCAGCAAATTGAAGCCCTCGGTGCCGTCAACCTCGCCGCCCTGCAAGAACTCGAAGAAGCGCGCGAACGCGACGGCTACTACCGCAGCCAGAGCGAAGACGTGCAGGCCGCCATCACCCTTTTGGAAGAAGCCATCGCCCAAATCGACGACAAAACCAAAGCGCGTTTCAAAGAAACCTTCGACGCCGTCAACGGAAAAGTCCAAACCTTCTTCCCGACCCTGTTCGGCGGCGGCGAAGCCACCCTCAAAATGATAGGCGACGACCTCCTGACCGCCGGCGTGTCCATCATGGCGCGTCCGCCCGGCAAGAAAAACAGCACCATCCACCTGCTCTCTGGCGGCGAAAAAGCCCTCACCGCCATGAGCCTCGTGTTCGCCCTGTTCAGCCTCAACCCCGCCCCCTTCTGCCTTTTGGACGAAGTCGACGCCCCGCTGGATGACGCCAACACCTCGCGTTTCTGCAACCTTGTCAAAGAAATGTCGGCGCAAACCCAGTTCCTCTACATCTCCCACAACCGCCTGACCATGGAAATGGCGGAGCAACTCGTCGGCGTAACCATGCAGGAAAAAGGCGTCTCGCGCGTCGTCGCCGTGGACATCAAACAGGCGTTGGAAATGGCGGAACTGTGATAGGGGGAGGAAATTTTATTGCGCTTGATACGGAAAGGTCGTCTGAAAAACCAAATTAGGTTTCAGACGACCTTTCCGTCAATCGAAATAGGGTGTTGGATTCAGATATCAAGCTGCTAATGTTTGGGTCTTTAAATGTAGTCGAATAATAAAGATTCAGATAGAAACCGAGCAGCCGGATAAGATAGTACTAAACCGACCAAATTTTACGAGAGTAAACATGAACGAAACCGAGCAAGTTTGTTTTAATGAAAAGCGCAGGCAGCATTTTTTGACGGAGGAAAGATTTAATAAATTTAATGATTATTTTGTGGAAGCTATTCCTGAATATAATAAATGGAAACTCTCAGATGATTTGGCATTACGATTTTTATCTAGACAACAAGCAGAAACCTACTGGGATTATTTGAAAATCATATATACCGCAGGTAATCCGATAGAGGATTTAATTCCTGTTCTAGAAAAATTTTTAGCTTCAGAGGAAGAGATAACTAAATTCTGGCAGCAAAATAAAACCAAATTAAACGATATCGGCTACTACACAAGCCCGATGCTGTGGTGTGACGTTGAGCATTACCTTAAAACTCTGCACCTCATTGCGCTGTGCTACCTCCTGCAACGCGAAGACTTGCTCCCGCGTCTTCTTGAAGTCATCCTTGCCAATGCTGAAGATGATTTAGAACCTGATACTACTATTGAAGACTTTTTGGACTACCATTTTAAAAATCGTCCCGATCCGGATTACGTCCAAATGGGCAAACACGCTATTTTATTCGGTGAAGCTATGCGCGGCGAAACCAAAGAAGAACAGTTAGAAGAACTCACTGCCTATCTCAAAGACTGGTATCATGAAATGGTCGGCATGAGTGACCTTGAGTACCAATCCCACCTCGATCCCGATCAGAACGGTTATTGCGGCTACTGGGCTTTTGAAGTCGCCGCCATTGCTTATCTTGATGATTTGGACGAT
>NZ_KV799956.1:0-43704 GCF_001810105.1 Neisseria sp. HMSC068C04 | reverse complement strand
CTTGATGATTTGGACGATACCGAATTGCGTAAATTCTCTTATTATCCCAAAGATATGGTTGACTGGGCGAGGGAGCAGAAGCGCAAGCGCGAAGCCAAAGGTTAAGCTGATTAGTTTGGAAAAGCTTAAGAAAAAGGTCGTCTGAAACCGAGCTACCGACCAAGCCAAATTTTACGGGAGTAAACATGAACGAAGCCGAGAAAATTCCTTTTCATAAAAAGCGTAGGCAACATTTCCTGACAGAGGAGAAGTGGAAATACGAAATAGAGATGCGTGCATCAAACCTACAATTTTGGATAGATAAGTGGCAAGAGGAACAGACAGATTTAAAATATTTAATTTACCTAAAAGCTAATGATGATTGGCGATTTTTGCATTTAAATTACACTGCAGGCGAACCTATTTCAAATCTACCATCTATTCTAGATGATATTATTCATATTTTGGAAACATCGACACAGTTTTGGAAAGAGCATAAAAAAGAATTAGCTGAGCATGGTTATGACTCCGGTCCGTTTGTGTGGGATGATTCCGACAACTACATGAAGGTTCTCGGTCTGATTTCCGTCTGCTACCTCCTCCAACGTGAAGACTTACTTCCTCGCCTGCTTGAAGTCATTCTTGCCAATGCAGAAGATGGTCTTGATCCTGATACAACCATTGAGGATTTCTTCTACTACCGCTTCAAAGACCGTCCCGATACGGGTTATGTCCAAATGGGTGATCATGCTATTTTGATTTCGGATGCCATACGCGGTGAAACTAAAGAAAAACAACTGGAATCTCTCAGTGCCTACCTCAAAGACTGGTATCGCGAAATGGTCGGCATGAGCGACCTTGAATACCAATCCCACCTTAATCCCGAGCAAAACGGTTATTGCGGCTACTGGGCATTCGAAGCCGCCGCCATTGCTTATCTTGATGATTTGGACGATACCGAATTGCGTAAATCCCCTTACTATCCTAAAGATATGGTTGACTGGGCGAGGGAACAGAAGCGCAAGCGTGGAGACACAGGTAAAGCTGATTAGTTTGGAAAAGCTTAAGAAAAAGGTCGTCTGAAAACCCAATACGGTTTCAGACGACCTTTTTCTTAAACAATTAAAATTAGATATGGTCGATTTGTTTATGTTGGAAAAAGGTGGGAATTTATATAGATTAACCGGATGAAACAAAATTTCTTATAAAGCTGTAATTCTGGCTAACAGGGCATCGCCATTAAAAATGGTTATTAACAAAGCTAATTCATTAGGCGGAATAATGACAAAAAGATTTTAATATAGAGAAGTAAACTGATATTATTTGTCATTGTTTGAGAAGTATTATTTCATGGAGCATCCACTATGATACGCAAGATTTTTTGTTTCATTGTTTTATTCTTAAATGTTGAGATATATGGGATGTCACCAGCCCCATTTCCTGATGGGGATGTGAATATTACTTTAAAAAATAATGAACCATGCATCTATATAGACAGAGACGATTTAATAGGCGGATATGTAATTTATATATACTATTATGATAGTGATAATTCTTTTGAGTATAAAAGTGCCTTTGATAAAAATTATCCGGTAAAAGATAAATGTATACCAATGAATACACAAAACTTTCCCGGTATTGATTTAAGGGAGAATGTTAGATATGAATTTAAACTTATACCTCAAGAGTTGGTTGAATATGAAGGGTATAGTGCCTATACAAAGAGTAATTTTACTGGTTTATCAGGAGCATATTGTTTTAAAAAAATAGATGGGCAAATTGAAGTACAAGATTTTAATTTCCGTCTTAATAAATGCGTAGACCGGACTGTTTCATCTGAAAATGGTATCAAGCCTAAAAAACAAAAAAGTTGGTGGTATTTATTGATTACTTGGTTTATGGATTTGTGGTTTAAATAAATTGTAGTAAGCGTGTGGAAAAATGCCAATATTACAAATGTCTTGACCTTTTTATGTCGGACGGAGCTTTATTCTTTCGACGTATTATCTTTGGCACGTTGAGGCTGCCCCGAGCGCTGGTTGCTGCCGTTGACGGCATCGCGCCATGCTTTGCGTTCGGCTTCGATTTTTGCGGCTACTTCGTGAACCATGGTTTCTTGTTTTTTGACGGCCGGCTCTTCCGGTGTGTTGTCGGAAAAGTGGAGGCCGTACCATAAGGCGGCGAAAATGCTGCAGACGAAGATAACAGCGATCAGGCCGATGATGGCTTGTTTGCCGGCAAGGGGTTTTTCGGGGGGAGGGACGAGGACATCGAAGCAGTCGGCGCAATCGAGGGCGAAGCAGACGTTTTCGGCTTCTTTGCGGCCGCGTCGGCCTTCTGTGATGTTGAAGGAGATGTGTTGCCCTTCGGCCGGAAGGCGGGTAAGGGTGGTAAAGGCGGCAAGGGCAAGAAAGATTTCTTGGCCTGTGTCTTCTATGGTAGCGGCTCCGAAGCCGCGCTTGCTGTTCCAGCGAGTAATCGTTCCGTAATAGCGCATAATGTATGTGGGGATATTATTATAGGTAACAGTTTTTCCTTGGACTGATTTTAAATCAAAAAGTTTAGTTATTGTCTTAATTTTACACTAGATTTATCTTGTTGGAAGAAGACGGGCCGTCTGAAGGATTTCAGACGGCCTGTATGGTTTATGCCTACTTATTAAGCACTTTTTGGAAGGTGTTGATCAGGTGTTGCGCAATGGCACGGCTGCCGAATTGTTGCAGGCAATCTTGGCGCAAGCGGACGGGATCGTATTGTGCATGATTTTCGTAGAGGGTGAGCAATGCTTTGGTTAGTTCCGGTATGTTTTCGATTGGAACCAGCAGGCCGTTGTCGGATGTGACGATGGATTCGGGGCCGCCGCAGCGTGTGGCGATGACGGGCAAACCTTGTGACAGAGCTTCGATATAGACGACGCCGAAGGTCTCGGTACGGCTGGCGAGGACGAATGCGTTGCTGTGGCGCATGAGGTCTAGGGTTTGGTCGGTGGTTAATGCGCCGGTAAAGGTAACGGCGTGGTTGATGCCCAAGTCGCTTGCCAGTTGTTTCAGACGGCCTTCTTCTGCGCCGCCGCCGCCGATTTTGAGTTTGAGCTGCGGATAGGTTTTGAGTGCTTCGGCAAAGGCAGGCAGGAGCAGGTCGTGGCCTTTGAGGTGGCGCAGGTGGGAGACGCTGCAGAAGGCAAAGTCTTGATTGTTTTTTTCGGGGAACTCGAAATCCTGTTCAAAATTGCCGCCCAGCATATTGGGCAGGTATTGCCAGTCTGTACCGGCGTAGGTTTTTTCGAGAATGCGGCAGAAATCACGGCTGACGGCGAACCGGGCTGCGCTGTGGCGCACGGCTTCGTGCATGGACGGCCATTGGTTTTTGCGGACAAGGCCGCGTGAAATGGCGCTGCTGTGTTCGGTAATCACATAGGGGATGCCGTATTTTTTGAAGATGGCGCAGGCCAAAATGGCGGCGTAGTTGACGCAATGGGCGTGAATTACGTCGGGTTTACCGTTGTCGGCGATATAGGCTTCAAAAGCTTTCATGCCTGCGTTGACCCAGCGGATGCGGTCGATATCGACAACAGGGCAGCGCGGGAAGAAATACATGCTGTCGTAGGCGTAAGTATTGAGTCCGCCTTGCTGATGGCGGCGCAGGCCGTAGAAGCGCGAGAAGATGGTTTTCGGCTGACTTCTCAAGTAGCGGAACATGGGCACGACCATGCCGATTTTCATGCCTTCACGTTGCAGGGCTTGGGCCTGGAGGCGGAAAAAGATTCCGTCCACGTCGGTTTCGGAAGAGGGGTACCAAGAAGGGATAACGACAATATGCATGATGTGTTTTTTATGGAAGTAGATAACGGCGAGGCCGTCTGAAAAGAAAAGATATCTTTCAGACGGCCTTTTGTATATTTAGTTCAATCAGTTGCCGGCAACTGTCATTTTGGAAACCAAGATGGAGCCGATTTGGTTGGACGAACGGCGTAATGCGTCGTCTGCCACGCCGATGATGTCGCGGTACATATCCTGCAAACGTCCGGCAATGGTGATTTCCTGAACCGGATAGGCAATGACGCCGTTTTCCACCCAAAAACCGGCCGCGCCGCGCGAGTAGTCGCCGGTAATGCCGTTGACGCCTTGTCCCATCAATTCGGTAACCAGCAAACCTGTTCCCATTTCTTTCAACAGGTCAGCCTGCGTGGCGTGGGTGTGGTTCAGATACAGATTGTGCGCGCCGCCGGCGTTGCCCGTTGTCTGCATGCCGAGTTTTTTCGCGCTGTAACTGCTGAGGAAATAGCCTTCGACGACTCCGTCTTTCACCACAAAACGAGGCTGCGTGGCCACACCTTCGGCATCGAAATAAGTGCTGCGGAACGAGCGCAGGATATGCGGTTCTTCACGAAGGCTGAGAAACTCGGGCAGCACCTGTTTGCCGATGCTGTCAATCAGGAAGCTGCTTTGGCGGTAGAGCGCGCCGCCGCTGAGTGCGCCGATAAGGTGGCCGATTAAGCCGACGGCGACAGTGGTGTCGAACAGTACGGGGTAGCTGCCGGTCGGAACGCTGCGGCTGTTCAGACGGCGTAAAGTCCGTTCGGCTGCGGTTTTGCCGATGAGTTCGGGCGCGTCCATGTCTTCGTGACGGCAGGAAGAATCGTACCAATAATCGCGCTGCATACCGTGTTCGTCGCTGGCGACCACGCTGCAAGAAATGCTGTGGTGCGTGCTTTGCTGGTGTGCGGCAAAGCCATGGGTGTTGCCGTAAACATATTGGTAATGGCCGGTATGAACCGATGCGCCTTCGGAGTTTTCAATGCGTTTGTCCGTTGACAGCGCGGCCTGTTCGCATTGTTTGGCCAGATCGATGGCGGATTCGGTACTCAAATCCCATTCATGGTAGCGGTCGAGGTCGCCGATATGGGTTGCCATCAAAGCAGCATCGGCAAGGCCGGCGCAATCGTCTTCGGCGGTATAGCGTGCAATATCGATGGCGGCTTGGACCGTATCTTGCAGGGCGCGTTCGGAGAAGTCGGCAGTGCTGGCGCGGCCTTTGCGTTGGCCGACATAGACCGTAATGTCTAAAGATTTATCTTGTTGGAACTCGATTTGTTCGATTTCACCCAAGCGTACGCTGACGCTTTGACCGAGCGACTCGCTGAAATCGGCTTCGGCCGAGGTGGCGCCGGATTGTTTGGCCAAATCCAGCGTGTGTCCGCACAAGCGCAACAGCTCGTCCGGTGTGTGGTTAAACAGCATAAAAAGGTTTCCTGACAGGGTTTTGCGGCATTTTAACCGTTTCAGACGGCCTCTGCAAAAATCGCACGGAAAGGCCGTCTGAAAACTGATAAAATAGGCAGATTCAGAAAATCAGGGAAACACAATGTTTGAACAAGAAGACGAATGGGTCAGCAAAACCCAAATGAAAAAGCAGATGAACGATTTGCAGGCTTTGGGTATGGAATTGACCAAGCTTTCCAGCGATACGCTGAAAAAAATCGGCTTGGACGAAGAGCTGTTCGAGGCGATTGCCACCTATAAAAAAATCACGTCTAACAGCGCGCTCAAACGTCAAGCCCAATTTATCGGCCGCCTGATGCGCGATACCGACCCTGCGCCCATCGAAGCCTATTTGGCCAAACTGCGCGGCGACAATACGGCGCACAATGCCTTTTTGCAACGCGTCGAGCAGGCGCGTACCCGACTGTTGGCAGACGATGGCGCGATTACCCAATTTATGGCCGATTTTCCGCAAGCCGACGCTGGCAAATTGCGCACCTTGATCCGCAACACCAAAAAAGAGCAGGAACAAAACAAGCCGCCGAAAAACTTCCGCGCGCTGTTCCAAGAAATTAAAGCAGTGATGGAGGCCGGTCAATCCGACGTTTCAGAAGAAGGGCAGGATTGGGAAGAATAAACCTTAAGGCCGTCTGAAAACGGATTGCGGTTTTCAGACGGCCTGTATCGTAATACCGAAGGAGGATGACCATGAAATTTCGCCACTCTGCAATCGCCTTGCTGGTTGGTGTATTGACCCTCAATGGATGTACTACCGACCTTTGGGAAAGAAATAGCCCTTTCCATCAAACCACAACCGAAAAAACCGTCGCTAAAGACAATATTCAAGCATTTGGCGTGGTTGCCCAAGACAATACGCAACTGGAAACAGGCAGCTTGGTCATGATGGGCAAAAAATATTGGTTTGTCGTTAATCCTAAAGATTCGGCCAAGTTGAAGGCGGTTTTGGATGCTAAGCTGAGCAAACGATTTCAAATGGTTCGGCAAAATCCAAAACAGGTGTATGAGGCTTTGCCGGTCGAATTGAAATCCCCTGAAGCGCAAACTTTCCGCTCGAATTTCTGCCTGCGTTACGATACTCAAAAAGCTGCCGAGATTGCCAAGTTAAAACAGCTGGCGTTCAAGCCGGTCGAACTTGATGGTAAAACTGTCTACACACGGTGTATTTCTACCGAAGGTCATTATTATGCAACGCCCAAAAATGTTGCCGAAGACCGCCGTTTTGACACTGCCGTCCCAGTCAGAATTTATTATGTGGAAACCAAAAAAAGCACCGACGTTCGGAAGTTGACGGGGAATATCCTGAAAACGCCATTCACATTGGCTTTGGACGCAGTCGGCGTAGTGATAGCAGGCTCATATGTCGTGATCGGTGAAATTATCGATGCTTCACGCAAATAATATCCAAGGCCGTCTGAAAACAGATTGCAGGTTTCAGACGGCCTCCTCCTTAAAATAAACGCTTCAAAAAGATTAATTTTCTCTTTGATTTAATCCCACACACCATGTCCGTCAAAATCCAAACACGTTCCATTAATCCGACTGTTTTTAACGACTTGCTTACTGCCGGTACCGATCCTTTGATTGCGCGGCTGTGTGCTGCGCGTGATGTGCAAAGTCCGGCCGAGTTGGACGACAAGCTTGCTGCGCTTTTGCCGTATCAAACGCTGACAAACTGCGAAGCCGCCGCCGACCGTTTGGCGGATGCGATTGAGCGTCAGGAAAAAATCCTGATTGTCGCCGACTACGATGCCGACGGCGCGACGGCGTGTTCCGTCGGGATGAGCGGTTTGGCGGCGATGGGGGCGAAAGTGGATTTCCTTGTGCCCAACCGCTTTGAACACGGCTACGGCTTAACGCCCGAGCTGGCTGAAATCGCGGCCGAGCAAGGTGTGGATTTATTGGTGACGGTGGATAACGGTATCGCCAGCATTGCAGGCGTGGCGCGTGCGCAGGAATTGGGTTTGGATGTGATTGTGACCGACCACCATCTGCCTGCCGAGACCGTACCCGACTGCATCATCGTCAATCCGAACCAAAAAGACTGCGGTTTCCAAAGCAAAAGCTTGGCGGGCGTGGGCGTGATTTTTTATGTATTGATGGCTTTGCGTGCCGAACTGCGCCGTCGCAATTATTTTTCAGACGGCCTGAAAGAGCCGAATCTGGGCGATCTTTTGGATTTGGTCGCACTCGGTACCGTCGCCGATGTCGTCACTCTAGACCACAACAACCGTATCCTCGTGTCTCAAGGTTTGAAACGGATGCGTTTGGGTAAAATGCGCCCCGGCATCCGCGCCTTGTTTGAAGTAGCGCGAAGGGATTGGCGCAAGGCTCAGCCGTTTGATATGGGCTTTGCGTTGGGACCGCGCATCAATGCGGCCGGACGGCTGGACGATATGTCGGTCGGTATTGCCTGCCTGTTGGCGCGAGATGATGCCGAAGCGCAGGAACTGGCGGCTCAGTTAAATAACCTTAATATCGAACGCCGTGAAATCGAACAGTCTATGCTGCAAGACGCGTTGAATGATTTTCCCGAAACCCTGCCTCCAGGTCAGACGACTTTGGTGGCGTATCGCGACGACTTCCATCAAGGCGTGGTCGGTATTGTTGCCAGCCGCCTTAAAGACCGTTTTTATCGTCCGACCATCGTGTTTGCGCCTGCCGACAACGGCGAAGTGCGCGGTTCGGGTCGCTCCATTCCCAATCTGCACCTGCGCGATGCTTTGGACTTGGTGTCTAAACGCCATCCCGATTTGATTTTGAAATTTGGCGGACACGCAATGGCGGCGGGTTTGAGCATACTTGAACACAATATTCCCGCGTTTCAGACGGCCTTTGAAGAAGCCGTGCGTGAGATGGTGTGCGAAGACGATTTGTCGCAAACCTATATTACCGACGGCAGTCTGCCTGCCCGCGATATTACGCTGGAACAGGCGCAGAACCTTGCCCGACACGTTTGGGGGCAGGGCTTCGCGCCGCCGAGTTTTACCGATGAATTTCACGTTGTCCGCCAGCAGCCTTTGGGCGCGGAAGGCAAACACAAAAAAGTCTGGCTGCAAAAAGACGGCTACGAATTTGAAGCCATGTTCTGGCGTTGCAGCGAAGACATTCCCGAATACATCCGCACGGTGTACCGCCCCGTTGCCAACGAATGGCGGAATAATCTCGAATTGCAGCTTTATATCGACTACTGGGAAGCCGCGTAAGCAAAGGCCGTCTGAAAAATGAAAAAACAAAAACCTTGGCTCGGCTTTTCATTGACGCTGCTTGCCACCATGACTTGGGGCTCGCTGCCGGTTATCGCCCAACAAGCCTTAAAAGCCGTCGATGCGCCCACTTTAGTGTGGATACGCTTTTTAGTGGCTTCGCTGGTGTTGTTTGCGTTGTTGGGACTGACCGGCAAGCTGCCGAGGCCGTCTGAATTTTCCAGGCAAACCTTGTTTTTATTGGTGCTGGGTATTATTGGTATTTCCGCCAACTTCGTTCTCGTTGCCCTGGGTTTGCACTATATTTCGCCGACCACCACGCAGGTGTTGTGGCAGCTCTCGCCCTTTACCATGATTTTGGTCGGCGTAGGCGTGTTTAAAGAAGCCTTTACGCACTGGCAAAAAATCGGCTTGATGCTTTTGCTGACGGGTTTGGCCATGTTTTTCAACGACAAATTCGGCGAACTTTTCAGCTTGGGCAGCTACGCGGTCGGCGTGATGATGGCGGCTTCGGGCAGCATGATTTGGGTGTGCTACGGTGTGGCGCAAAAACTTTTGTCCAAACATTTCAATTCGCAACAAATCCTGCTCATGATTTATTTTTGCAGCAGCTTTGTTTTCCTGCCGTTTGCCGAACCGTCGCAAATCGCCCATATCGGCAATCCGTTTTTATGGGGCTGCTTTATCTATTGCTGCTTGAACACGCTGATCGGCTATGGTTCATTCGGCGAAGCACTCAATCATTGGGACGCTTCAAAAGTCAGTATCGTCACCACGCTGATTCCTGTATTCACCATGATATTTTCCACCATCGGCCATCATCTCGCCCCCGATTATTTTGCCGCTTCGGATATGAATATCGTCAGCTATGTGGGTGCCATGGTGGTTGTGGCCGGAGCCTTGCTGGCTGTGGCCGGAGAGAAAGTAATGGGGCTTTTTTTGAGAAAGATATAAAGCATTTATTGCAAAACAGAATAAAGCAAGGCCGTCTGAAACAGGTTTCAGACGGCCTTTATATGTTCTAAATCAGATTAATGTGAATCGCCGAATCAATAGAAGCCTTCGCGTTCTTCACGGGTGCTGATGTAGATGTTTTTCACTTGGGTGTAGGCGGCGAGCATCATTTTGTGGGTTTCGCGGCCGATACCTGAAGTTTTGTAGCCGCCAAACGGCGCACCGGCAGGCAGGCGGTTGTAGCAGTTTACCCAAACGCGGCCGGTTTCCAATGCGTTGGAAACGCGCAGGCAGCGGTTGATGTCGGTACTCCACACTGCGCCGCCCAAGCCGTATTCACTGTCGTTGGCCATTTTGATGACTTCTTCTTCGGTTTTGAATTTAATCACGGTGGCAACCGGGCCGAAGATTTCTTCTTGGGCAACACGGGCTTCGTTGCTGCTGGCTTCAATCAAAGTAGGCTCGACAAATTCGCCTTTGCCCAATTCGCCTTCGATTTTTTTACCGCCGGTAATAATGCGGCAGCCTTCCTGTTCGCCGATTTTGACGTATTTCAAAATGGTCTCGAGTTGACCGGCATTGACTTGCGAACCCATTTGGGTGTCGTCTTCCCAAGGCAGGCCGACTTTGATTTTTTTGAATTCTTCAGCCAAAGCATTGACGAATTTGTCGTAAATTCCTTCTTGTACAAAAATGCGCGAACCGGCGCAGCACACTTGGCCTTGGTTGAACAAAATACCTTTTTGCGCGCCTTCGAGGGCTTTGTCGAAAGGCATATCGTCGAAGAAGATATTGGCAGATTTGCCGCCCAACTCCAAAGTGGACGGAATCAGTAATTCGGCGGCGGCGATGCCGACACGGCGGCCGACTTCGGTTGAGCCGGTAAAGGCCAGTTTGTTGAAGCCTTTGTGGTGCAACATGTATTCGCCGGATTTGGAACCGCGGCCGGTAATCACGTTCAACACGCCTTTAGGCAGCAAGTGGTTGATTTTTTGAGCGAGGGACAACAGGCTCAATGAAGTGCTGGAAGAAGGGTGGATGACGATGGTACAACCTGCGGCCAATGCCGGAGCGATTTTCCATGCGGCCATCAAGAATGGGAAGTTCCAAGGAATGATTTGGCCGACAACGCCGATCGGTTCGCGCAAAACGATGGACAGGTCTTCGGCATCAAGTTGGGTCGCAGTGCCTTCTTCGCCGCGGATCACGCTGGCGAAATAGCGGAAATGGTCGGAAGCCAAAGGCACGTCGGCGGCGCGGGTTTCGCGGATCGGTTTGCCGTTGTCCAAGGTTTCTTGCAGGGCAAACAATTCGGCATTTTCGTCGATCACATCGGCGATTTTGTTCAAAATGGCTGCGCGTTCGGCAGTCGTGGTTTTGCGCCATGTTTTGAACGCTTCTTGCGCGGCGGCGACGGCAGCATCAACATCGGCATCGGATGCGTCGGTAAATTTAGCCAGCAATTCGCCGTTGGCAGGATTGTATGAATCCAAAAGCGCGCCGGGTTTCGTCCACACGCCGTTAATCAAGAGGCCGTACTCTTTATCAAACACATTTAAATCTTTTGCCATAATGCTGTCTCCTTAATGAATGGGAAGGCGTATTTCTGCGCCATAAAAACAGCTTATGCTTTTTTCTTTTTAAGTTCAAGTACTAAAAATGAGAATGTTCTCAAAATTTACATTTGCAATGCTGTTTCATGTAGTAAGCCATCTGAAAAATAAAGGATTTGATTGAAATGAAAGTGTATTTGTTAATATATTTAAAGATTCAGACGGCCTGAATAGTATTTGTTATGGTATAACATCATAACTTATTGTTTTAAAAAAGATTATGGGTTGACGTCTTCGGATATGGGGAGTATTCTCATTCATAGCTAAACAGTTTTTCAACACCCTAGGAGACTTTCTCATGAAAATGCATGCTGTGGTAGTAAATAAAGATGTAGCAGGTGATGTAGAAGTTGTTGAACGCGAACTGCGTCCGCTGGAATACGGTGAGGCGTTGGTGGAAGTCGAGTATTGCGGCGTGTGCCACACCGACTTGCACGTTGCGGCAGGCGATTACGGCGACAAACCGGGTCGCGTGTTGGGACACGAAGGCATCGGTTTGGTGAAAGAAGTTGCCGACGGTGTGAAAAATCTGAAAGTCGGCGACCGTGTCAGCATCGCATGGCTGTTCCAAAGCTGCGGTTCTTGCGAATACTGCAATACCGGCCGCGAAACCTTGTGCCGCTCTGTATTGAACGCAGGCTATACTGCCGACGGCGGCATGGCGACCCACTGTATCGTCGATGCGGACTACGCCGTTAAAGTACCCGACGGTCTTGACCCTGCGCAAGCTTCGAGCATTACTTGTGCCGGTGTGACCACTTATAAAGCGATTAAAGTTTCCGGTGTCCGTCCGGGCCAATGGATTGCGATTTACGGCGCAGGCGGTTTGGGCAACTTGGCGGTTCAATACGCGAAAAAAGTATTCGGCGTGCACGTTGTCGCCATCGACATCAACGATGAAAAACTGGCATTCGCTAAAGAAAGCGGCGCTGATTTAGTCATCAACGCCGCCAAAGAAGACGCTGCCAAAGTGATCCAAGAAAAAACCGGCGGCGCACACGCAGCCGTTGTTACCGCCGTATCCGCCGCCGCGTTCAACTCCGCTGTGGACTGCGTCCGTGCAGGCGGCCGCGTCGTTGCCATTGGTCTGCCGCCCGAATCTATGGACCTGTCCATCCCGCGTCTGGTCTTGGACGGCATCGAAGTGGTCGGCTCTCTGGTCGGTACCCGTAAAGATTTGGAAGAAGCATTCCAATTCGGCGCAGAAGGTTTGGTTGTGCCTAAAGTCCAGTTGCGTGCTTTGGATGAAGCGCCTGCCATCTTCCAAGAAATGCGCGAAGGTAAAATTACCGGCCGTATGGTGATTGATATGAACAAAGAGTGCAGCTGCATTCATCACTAATCAAATGATTCCGTGATAAAAAGGCCGTCTGAAACTTTTCAGACGGCCTTTTTTATTGGACTGGATAAATTAAAGCGTAAAGCTGCTTTCAAATACGCGGATTTCTCCGCTGATAGGATCGGTAAACTCTATTTTTTTAGCCAGAAGTTTTAAAGGTCTATCGTAGTCTTCATCACCGGCCGCCAATGGAGTAGGGTAAAGCGCATCGTTCATCAGCGGCATGTTCAAACTCATCATATGCACGCGGAGCTGGTGTTTCTTTCCGGTATGCGGCGTGAGGCGGTAGAGGCTGAATGCGCCGCGGTTTTCGATAAGTTCGATGGTTGTGTGGGCGTTGGGTTTGCCTTCCGTTTCCCGCGTGAGAAAGAATTTTTCGCCGCGTTCCATTCGGGATGAAATATCCAGCGGATAGTCCAAATCCGTCCGTGTCGGTGCCACCGCTTCATAGGTTTTTTGTACGGTTTTTTCTTGGAACATAGTTTGATAATCGCGACGCGTGGCAGGGTTGAGCGAAAGCAGCATAACGCCTGCCGTATCTTTATCCAAGCGATGAATCGGCGTAATGTCTTCAACATTCAAATGCTGCAATTCCGGCCGCAAACGCAGGCGCGTGAGCAGGGTTTCCCGCAAAAACCTGCCGCTGGGGATGACGGGCAGAAAATGCGGTTTGTCCACCACAATCAAATGCTCGTCAATATGCAAAATCTTTTCTTCAAACGGAATACGCGGCTCGCTCTCACGGCTGGTTTCACGGTAATAGAACATCGTCTTGCCGGGTTCGAACAAAGTATTCTCATCAAACGGCACGCCATCCGCGCCCACCACAAAACCGCTGTTCAGCCGCCGCCGCCAGTTTTCTTCGCCGACAAAGGGAAAATGAGCGCATAAAAAATGCAGCAGCGGCAAGCCGTAAAACTGCTTTTCATGCGGCAAAACCAAGTAGCTGGGTTTGACACCGTCTAAAAGGGGTAGGGGGTTGGTACGTTTTTTCATGTGGCGGATTGTACTCGGTTTTTAGGTTTTTTCAGACGGCCTTGTTTATATGGAAAATAAACTTCTAATAACGGATATGTATTGATGCAGGTTTTGTGCTTAAATAGATTCTTCAAACGACTAGATAAACTGGTTTCTTTGGAACTTGCTTTTGTGGCATAAATTAGATAAATGATAAAGAACAATTTTTGAGAAAAGGAGAATATTATGCAGAGAAAAATCGGCATAATCATCATGTTATCCGTATTTTCCGTATCCGCTATGGCGGGAGGGGAAGTTCGGCTTGGCAAGAGTAAGGCATACGATAATGAGTATGAACTTGTGGTAGAGCATGAAGTCAATGAAGAAGGTTCACAATTAAATCAAGACGAGTATGCCGCACATCCAATACGCAACGATAGCGGTGTCATGCAGTCAGGAAAAGTGGCTTCAGGCAGACAAGCTGTTTCCCAATACGGAAAACCTAATTTGCCGCCTGTACGCTTAAATCCGCATCCTTCACGACCTTGATTTCAAAATCAAAGGGCTGCTCCATTTGTTTGGGCAGCCCTTTTGTTGGCTCACTCACATTTTTGTTTGCGCAAAACAAGTTTGTAATCGGTTTTGATGCCGGTTTGATCGCCAATCATCTTAAAATCATCTATCAAACAACGGTTTTCCGTACATTTCAACGTGAAATCTGCACCGACCCTATGGCCGTCAAATTGTTTAAATGTTGCCCGGACGGTATGGGGAGAAGTGACTTTGACTTGCAAGGTTTTATGGAAGTTGTCAGGATGATCCTGACCAAAGCCCAAGTAGTAATGTATCGGCATGTCACATCCCATCTCCATATCGGGTTGCTTACGGATATTTGTTTCGAATTTATTGAATTGTCGGATGATTTTTTGTAGTTCAGGCGTGGTAACACGATTGTGTTCAGAGTCTAAATCCACTTTAGACAGATAAACTTTTTTGACTAAATCTATTTTTGCTTGATTATTTGTGGCGTTATTTGCAGCCGTCGCTTGGGAGAATAAGCTGGTGGTGAACAAGCCGATAACAAAAAGAGAGCGTAGTGTTTTCATGATGTGTATAGGGATGGGATGAAAAGAATCCAAGTATAACGGCATTGAATCTATATTGAATATGTTTCTAAGAAATTTAAGTTGAAAAGCAGGGGAGGGATTGGAATCATTGAATGTGATTCTGCAATCTGCTTTATAGGTCGTCTGAATGCGAAAACCGATTTCCAGACGGCCTTTTGATTTGTTCCCAACCTCACAAACCCTTAAAAATCAGCTATAATGCCCAACTATTTGATTTTCGCTTATCCCATATTGAAATGGCACAAAAAATTCAATCTGTAAAAGGTATGAACGACCTTTTACCTGTCGAACAAAAAGATTTCAAACTGACGGCTGCGTTTTGGCAGGCGTTTGAAGATACGGTCGGCCGCTGGACACGCGCTTACGGCTATCAGCAAATCCGTACGCCGATTGTCGAGCAAACCGGTTTGTTTGTCCGCTCCATCGGCGAGGAAACCGATGTGGTCGGCAAGGAAATGTACACCTTCTCCGATTCAAACGATTCTTTGAGTTTGAGCCTGCGTCCTGAAGGTACGGCTTCTTGTCTGCGTGCGGTAGTCGAACACAACCTTCTGTACAACAGCCCGCAAAAGCTGTGGTATATGGGGCCGATGTTCCGCCGCGAGCGTCCGCAAAAAGGCCGTTATCGTCAGTTCCATCAGGTCGGTATCGAGGCTTTGGGTTTTGAGGGGCCGGATATTGATGCGGAAATCATCGCGATGTCAGCCGACTTGTGGGAAAAATTGGGTATTCGCGAATACCTGACTTTGGAAATCAACAGCTTGGGCAACCGTGAGGAACGTGCGGCACACCGTGCGGCATTGGTTGAATATTTGACCCGCTATGAGGCGCAACTGGACGAAGACAGCAAACGCCGTCTGAAAACTAATCCTTTGCGCGTTTTGGATACGAAGAATCCTGATTTGCAGGAAATCTGCAATGCGGCGCCGCGTCTGGTAGATTACTTGGGCGAGACTTCGCAAAACCACTATGCACGCTTCAAGGCGATGTTGGACGGTTTGGGTATCCAATATGTTGAAAATCCGCGCTTGGTACGCGGTTTGGATTACTACAATCAGACGGTTTTTGAGTGGACGACCGACAAACTCGGTGCGCAGGCGACTGTGTGCGGTGGCGGCCGTTACGATGGTTTGATTGAAGAGCTTGGCGGTAAGCCTGCGCCGTCTATCGGCTTTGCGATGGGTATTGAGCGCCTGCTGCTTTTGGTGAACGAATACGGCTCGCTGGAAGTGAACGCTGCGCCTGATGTCTATGCAATGCACCAAGGCGAAGGTACGGACTTGCAGGTGATGAAATACGCGCAAGCCTTGCGCGTCCAAGGTTTCAATGTGATGCAGCATTCCGGCTATCAGAGCCTGAAAGCGCAAATTAAAAAAGCAGACAACAGTGGCGCACGCTTTGCCCTGATTGTGGCTCAGGATGAGCTGGCAAATGGTACGGTTACCCTGAAAGATATGCAGGGCAAACACGAACAACAAACCGTTGCCGCCGCTGATTTGACAGACACTTTACAACAATGGAAGAACGCATAAATGGCAGCCCATTTGGAAGAACAACAAGAGTTAGACAACTTTAAATATTTTTGGAAAAGCATCGGCCGTTGGATCTTTGCCTTGCTGATCGTGGCGGCTTTGGGGTATTTGGGTTACACCATTTACCAAGGCCAAAAAGCCTCGAAAGACCAGGAAGCCGCCGCCGTATTGGCGCAAATGGTGGAAAAGGCGCAGCAAAAAACCGACCCAAAAGCCATCAATGCCGATTTGGCCGAATTGCAAAAAAACTATCCTGATTCTATTTCGACAGCCCAAGCTACGTTGATGGTGGCGGCGACCGAGTTTGATGCCGGCCGTTATGATGTGGCGGAAGGTCATTTGAATTGGGTGCTGAAAAATCAAAACGCACCGTTGGTTCAAGCTTTGGCGGCGCAGCGTTTGGGCGTTGTCCTGTTGCAGCAGAAAAAATACGATGCCGCCATCAATGCCCTGAATACTCAGGTTGAGGCTGATTTCGAGCCTTTGATGTTGGAAACCAAAGGCGATGTTTACGTTGCTCAAAATAAAACCAAAGAAGCCGTACAAAGTTACGAAGCTGCTTTGAGCAAAATGCCGCAAACTGCAGTAGGCCGCGAATTGTTGCAAATGAAAATCGACAGCTTGAAATAAGTTTGTTTGAAATCAAGGCCGTCTGAAGTTGCAATGACTTTTCAGACGGCCTACACTTATCCTTATCAACCGTGTTTTTAAAACACCTGCTTGTGTTCCGCTCCCGTTTTTAAGCGGCACTTGACACAGAAAGACTCAATCATGAAACCAACCATCGCGCTTGTCGGCCGCCCCAATGTCGGCAAATCTACTTTATTCAACCGTTTGACGCGCACCAAAGACGCGCTCGTGCATGACCTGCCCGGCCTGACGCGTGACCGACATTACGGTCATGGCAAAGTCGGCAGCAAACCTTATTTGGTCATCGATACCGGCGGTTTTGAGCCGGTTGTGGACAGCGGCATTTTGCACGAAATGGCAAAACAAACCTTGCAGGCTGTCGATGAAGCCGATGCGGTTGTGTTTTTGGTGGACGGCCGCACCGGTTTGACGCCGCAAGACAAAATCATTGCCGACCGTTTGCGCCAAAGTCCGCGTCCTGTTTATTTGGCTGTGAATAAAGGCGAGGGCGGCAATAGGGCCGTGCTTGCTGCCGAGTTCTATGAACTTGCACTGGGCGACCCTTATGTTATTTCAGGTGCGCATGGCGATGGCGTGTATTACCTGATTGAAGATATTTTGGAAACCTTCCCAGAGCCTGAAAAGGAAGAGGAAGAAGCGAAACATCCTGTTTTTGCTGTAATCGGCCGCCCAAATGTCGGTAAATCAACCTTGGTAAACGCCATTCTCGGCGAAGAGCGCGTGATTGCTTTCGATATGGCAGGCACGACGCGCGACAGTATCCATATCGATTTTGAACGTGAAGGCAAACCGTTTACCATCATCGATACCGCAGGTGTACGACGTCGCGGCAAAGTGGATGAAGCGGTGGAAAAGTTCTCCGTTATCAAAGCCATGCAGGCAGTTGAAGCGGCAAATGTTGCTGTTTTGGTGTTGGATGCACAACAAGATATCGCCGACCAAGATGCGACGATTGCAGGTTTTGCTTTGGAAGCAGGCCGTGCCTTGGTGGTGGCGGTCAATAAATGGGACGGTATCAGTGAAGAGCGCCGCGAGCAAGTGAAACGCGATATCAACCGCAAACTGTATTTCCTTGATTTTGCTAAGTTCCATTTTATTTCTGCATTGAAAGAGCGCGGTATAGACGGTTTGTTTGAAAACATTCAGGCTGCCTACAACGCGGCGATGATTAAGATGCCGACGCCGAAAATCACGCGTGTCCTGCAAAGCGCGATCGAGCGTCAACAGCCGCCGCGTGCTGGCTTGGTGCGTCCGAAAATGCGTTATGCCCACCAAGGCGGCATGAATCCGCCGGTGATTGTGGTACACGGCAATTCGCTGCATGCGATTTCAGACAGCTATACGCGCTATTTAACCCAAACATTCCGCAAAGCCTTCAATCTGCAAGGTACGCCGCTCAGAATTCAATACAATGTTTCGGAAAACCCGTATGAAAATGCGGAAGACAAACCGAAGAAAAAACCACTGCGCCGTGTCAGCCTGAGCAACCGTATTGAGAAACGCGAAGGCCGCAAGGAAGAGAAAAACCGCTTCAAGAAGAAAACCAAAGTCAGCGTGAAAAAACAATTCAGTAAATAAACACAAAGGCCGTCTGAACAATTTTAGACGGCCTTTTTATAATGAAAAACAGCTTGTTAGAACTTCATGGCATATTTTTGATAGGGTTTGCCGAATTTAAAAAACATCAAATTTGAATTTGGAATTGTTGTGAATATGAAAATGAAACAGTCAGTTTGTCGTGAAGTTCCCTTATTACTGGATTCCTAAACGGTGTGATAGAAAAAAATAGTTGGTAATTTATCCTATTCGGGGCTACAATCCCATCAAACGCTGATTTTGGCGTCTTTACAATCATAATAATGGAGCTCAAGAATATGACAGCTAAAGGACAAATGTTACAAGATCCTTTTTTGAATGCGTTGCGTAAAGAGCACGTTCCGGTTTCAATCTACTTGGTAAACGGCATCAAGCTGCAAGGTCAAGTGGAATCATTCGACCAGTACGTTGTTCTGCTGCGTAATACTTCCGTCACTCAAATGGTTTACAAACACGCTATCTCAACAATCGTTCCTGCACGCGCAGTCAGCCTGCAACACGAAAATAAACAACCTCAAGCCGCTGCCGCAGCTGCTCCGGTTCAAGTTGAGACTGTGCAACAACCTGCCGAATAAATGATGTAACGCATTCCTGTTTTTCAATACCTTACCGCTTTTGCGGTAGGGTATTTTTATTTTCAGACGACCTTTATCATGCTGCTTGAGAACATTCTTCCCTTTGCCCACTCCCTGTTACGACAAGCCTTAAAAGTAGGCGGCCGCGCTTTGGATGCGACGGCCGGAAACGGGCATGATACTTTGCTGTTGGCGCAGTCGGTTGGCGAGACGGGTAGGGTGTGGGCTTTTGATGTGCAATTTAAAGCACTGGCGCAGACTCAAGGCCGTCTGAAAGAAAATGGCGTAGATGGTTGGGTAGCCCTGATACATGACGGCCATGAAAACCTTTTATCTTATATCGACGAGCCTTTAGATGCCGCAGTATTTAATTTCGGTTGGCTGCCGGGTGGCGATAAAAGCTGCACGACTGAAGCGGAAAGCAGCATCCGTGCGCTGACGGATACTTTGGGTTTGCTGAAAGAGGGCGGGCTGGCCGTGGCGGTATTGTACCCGGGGCATAAAGCCGGCCGAATAGAGGCTGAAGCGATTGTGCAATGGGCGGAAACTTTGCCGCAGGAAGCCTTTGCCGTGTTACGCTATGGCTTTGTCAACCGCCGCAATGCGCCTCCCTATCTGCTGGCGATTGAAAAGTTGCGTCAGAAATAAATGTTTGCGGTAAAATAGCTGCTTTGTTTTTCAACCCTCAACATAAGAAACTGCCATGCAATATCTGTTTGTAAAATACAGCCATCAGATTTTCGTTGCCATTACCATCCTGTTGTTCAACATCCGTTTTTTCCTGCTCTGGCGTCATCCTGAGAAGCCGTTGGCAGGCATTTGGAAAGCCATGCCGCATTTGAACGACACCATGTTGCTGTTTACCGGCTTGTGGCTGATGAAGATTACCCATTTTTCGCCGTTCAATGCGCCGTGGCTCGGCATGAAAATCCTGCTGTTGCTGGTTTATATTGTGTTGGGCATGATTATGATGCGTTCGCGTCCGCGTTCGCCGAAATTCTATATCGTCTACGCTTTAGCCATGTCGTGTGTTGCCACGATTGTTTTCCTTGCCAAAACCAAAACGCTGCCGTTTTAAACGAGGCCGTCTGAAATGTATCCGCATTTTGCCGTTATCGCTTTGGGCAGCAATCTCGCCAATCCTGCCGAACAGGTTCGCGCTGCTTTGGACGAATTGGCCGCGCATCCGCATATTCGGCTCGAAAAGGCTTCTTCCCTGTATCTGACTGCGCCAGTCGGCTATGACGATCAGCCCGATTTTGTGAACGCCGTTTGTACCGTGAAAACTTCATTAGACGGAGTGGTGCTGTTGGCGGAGTTAAACCGTATCGAGGCCGAATTTGGGCGCGAACGTACCTTCCGTAATGCGCCGCGCACTTTGGATTTGGACATCATCGATTTTGACAGTATCCGCAGCGATGACCCGCATCTGACTTTGCCGCATCCGCGCGCGCATGAGCGCAGTTTCGTTATGTTACCGCTGGCCGAAATCCTTCCGGATTTCGAGTTGGGCGAGCATGGCCGTGCGGCTGATTTGGCTCAGGCTTTGGGCGGGCAGGGTATTCGCCTGTTGAGAGAATAAAGGCTGTCTGAAAAACGGACTAAAACAAGAAAGGGCGTGTTGGACACGCCTTTTTTGCTATAAAATATTGTTGGGAAACACATTACAAAGAGTTACTATGAATCCTCGTTATATTGTTGTTGAAGGCGCCATCGGTAGCGGCAAAACTGCTTTGAGCCGCCGCTTGGCAGAGCATTTCAGCGCGTTGCTGTTGTCGGAAAATCCGGATCACAATCCGTTTCTCATGAAGTTTTACAGCAATGTTTCCAATAATGGCTTGGCTGCCGAGCTTTTCTTCCTGACGCGCCGCGCTGAAAGCGTGAATATTATTGAAGACCAATGCGCGCAAGGCGGAATGGTTGTGGCTGATTTTCTGCCGGAAAAAGACCGTATTTTTACGCCTATCGTTTTGAATGATGACGAGCAGCAGCTTTTTGCCGATATGAAGCAACGCATTCTGCCGCAATACGCAGAGCCCGATGTGGTGATTTATCTGCAAACCGCTGTCGAAAACAACCGCAAACGTCTGCAAAAACGTCACGAAGGCATCATCAGCTTGTTTCCCGAAGGCTATTTGGGACGTGTGCATGACGAATACAGCCATTTCTTCCATTTGTATCAAAGCGCGCCTTTGCTGACCGTCAATGCCGATGAGTTGGATTTGGCCGGCAATGACGACCACTTCCAGCTTTTGTTGCGCGCATTGGAAGATTTTCAAGGTACGCGCAGTTATTTGAATTTAAGCGAAAAATAAACGCAGGCTAGGTTTAGGCCGTCTGAAAGGAATAATATGTCAAAATATCAATTCACACTCCCATCTTCTTCCGGCAGCGATTTTAACTCCGCCGAACATTTGCCGTTGGTTGTCTATTTTTATCCTAAAGACAGCACGCCCGGCTGTACCACCGAAGGCTTGGATTTCAATGCCCGATTGGAGCAATTCAAAGCATTGGGCTATACCGTTGTTGGTATTTCGCGCGACGGCGTCAAATCGCATCAGAATTTCTGCGCCAAACAAGGCTTCCAGTTTGAATTGTTGAGCGACAAAGAAGAAACCGTCTGCAAACTGTTTGACGTGATCAAGCTGAAAAAGCTTTACGGCAAAGAATCCCTCGGCATCGAGCGCAGTACGTTTGTGTTGGACGAAAACGGCGAAATCGCCCATGAATGGCGCAAAGTCAAAGTGGCCGGACACGCGCAGGAAGTTTTGGATACAATTTCTCAAGCCTCTTAATAGGGCTTTGAAAACCTAAGGCCGTCTGAACGGATGTAAAGTCATGCCGTTCAGACGGCCTTTCAATACAGTTTGATGAATATGGACGATTTAATAGACAAGCTGCTTGAATCCCTTTGGTTGCAAGACAGGCTCAGCCACAATACGCTGCAAAGTTACCGCCGTGATTTGGTCAAAGTCGCAGCGCGGTTGGCCGATGGCGGGCAGGATTGGTTGAGTGCCGATGAGTTTGCCCTGTCTGATGCCGTGTATGCAGAGGGGGAGAAAAACACGTCCCAAGCGCGGGCATTGTCGGCTTGCAAGCGTATGTACGGCTGGTTGGAAGAAACAGGACAAAGAGCAGACAATCCCACCCGTTTTCTCAAAGCGCCGAAATCGGAACGCAAACTGCCCACGCTGATTACCGAAGCCCAAATCGATGCACTGCTGGCTGCACCGGATGTAGAAACGCCGCATGGCCTGCGCGACAAAGCCTTGCTCGAAGTCATGTATGCAACAGGTTTGCGCGTGACCGAAGCCGTCAAATTGACGCTCAGCGACATTGATTTACATCGCGGCAGTATCCGCACCATAGGCAAGGGCGACAAATTGCGTCTGGTTCCATTGGGGCAGGAAGCGGCATATTGGGTGGAACGCTATTGCAACGAATCGCGCCCATTGTTGCTGAAAAACAAAATCTGCGACGAAGTGTTTGTCAGCCAGAAACGCAGCGGCATCAGCCGTCAGCTTGCATGGATGATAGTTAAAGAATATGCCGAAGCAGCCGGTATTGCTTCGCTCAGCCCGCACGGTTTACGCCATGCTTTTGCCACGCATTTGGTCAATCACGGCGTCGATTTGCGTTCAGTCCAGATGATGTTGGGACATTCCGATATCAACACCACGCAGATTTATACCCATGTTGCCAATATCCGTTTGAAAAACATGGTCGATGAACACCATTCCCGTTCATAAATAAAGGCGGCATCTCGAAGATGCCGCTTTTTGTTATTGAGGCCGTCTGAAAGGTTATCAAACTTTAAAATTATAAAATATCAATCAAAATATAAAATTTCATAGAAAAAATTCAAAGCAAAAGGGCTGTGCCAATATTGCAATGCAAACCGTTTTTATTTATATTTACGTTCAAGAATAAATCCTACTCTCAATTACAGAGGGTAACAAAATAATTGGAGCACATCATGTTCGTATGCATCTGCAATGCCATTACCGACCACGACATCAAAGAGACCATCGCCGCCGGTGCAACCACCATGAGCGATTTGCAGGCTCAATTAGGCGTGGCGACTTGTTGCGGTTGCTGCGGCGAATTGGCAGCGTCATTTTTGACTGCAAGCAGTGCACAAAATACCGTGACTGCCGGTATCAACGTTCAGTCTTAATTTCAGAATACACATAAAGGCCGTCTGAAGGCGTGACAGAAATCCTTGATTTCGTTTCGCGCCTGTTCAGACGGCCTTTGTCATGCCTGTATGGTTTGGAAGCATTTTGCTATACAATGGCCGCTTTTGTCCCTCCGAGAGTAACCGCCATGAAACTGACCTTGATGTTTCGGGAATATTGCAGCCTGTGCCACAAAATGCGCGAACAATTAAAGCCTTATCAGGAGCAGTTTGGATTTGAGCTGGATATTGTCGATGTTGATGAAGATCCGGTTTTAGAAGAAAAGTACAATGAGCTGGTGCCTGTTTTGCTGGATGGCGATACCGAAATCTGCCATTGGTTTTTGGACGAAGAAAAACTGAAAGCGCATTTGAGCGCGTAACAAACCGTTGACCATATTATCTTTCAGACGGCCTTTGGCTGTTTAGGCCGTCTGAACATTGATTTTATTATGACTGAAAAACTTTCTCCCGATGCGCTGATTGAAGCGGCGCTGTTAACGCAAGTCGAACCCCTAAACGAAAAAGCTATGCGCGAATTGTGCGTGCCACCGTTGTCGCAAGACAAGCTGATTGATGTGTTGGCGCAACTGAAGACCCGTTGGCAGGGCAGGGCTTTGCGACTGGTGCATACCCATGAGGGTTGGCGCTTCCAAATCGCCCAAGCCGCATTTGAACGACTGGGCAGCCTGCAAGAGCAGCGCGCGCCGCGTTATTCCCGCGCCGTAATGGAAACGCTGGCGATTATTGCCTATCAGCAACCGGTCACGCGTGGCGATATCGAAGGCATACGCGGCGTGGCGGTGTCGCAAAATGTAATGCAAACCTTGCAAGATAGGGGCTGGATTGAAGTCATCGGCCACCGTGATTCTGTCGGCCGTCCGGCTTTGTGGGCAACAACGGCAACATTCTTAAGTGATTTGCGGTTGGAAAGTTTGGAAGAATTGCCACCACTGACTGAATTGGGCGAGTTGGTGTTGCCTGATTTGATGGAAACGTCGCCGACAGGCGATGAGGAGGCTGAAGAAGCAGTTGAATCAGGAAGCAGACTGATTAACTGATTTGAATGTAAAGGCCGTCTGAAACAATCGTGTTTCAGATTGCAACAAAATGAGCCGTCGGTAGAGCTGGTGGTGCATAAAGGAACCGTAAGGGATTTTGTCTATGGGATTAAATCCGTAAAGCGGGAAATTACCGACCAGTTGATTCGTGAAGACAGCCTGCCTCATTTCAAATATGCAGCAACGTTCATACCGTTGACGTATTTTTCGGATGGGCGTGATGGATACGATGTGCAATATATGACGCAAAAAGAATTGATTGCCGATATGCTCAAGCAGTATGAGCGTTATCTGAACCTGCTTGCCGGAGTGGGGCAGGAATTGATGGGGCATGAACAAGTAGAGCTGGCAGAGTAAAATAAATTTAGGCCGTCTGAACATGTAGCAATATTCAGACGGCCTTTTTATTGTCTGCTTTAAAAATAAATTGTTTAAAATAAATATCTTAGATAAATTATAAGAAAAATCTGATTCAAACTATAAAAAATCTTAGTTATAATCAGATTATCTAAAGCTATTCCGCATAGGTGCGGGTGATTTACTAAGGAATACTGCAATGCTGTTGGCACTTTCTTTGCGTGATTTTGTCATTGTTGAAAACCTAAATCTTGATTTTCAAAACGGCTTTACCGTATTGACGGGCGAGACCGGCGCAGGCAAATCGATTACTCTGGATGCGATTGGCCTGTTGTTGGGCGATAAAGCCGATTACAGCCAAGTGCGCAGCGGCGCCAAAGAAGCGCAGTTGTCGGCTTTATTCGACATCAGCGGTTTGCCCGAACTGAAAGCGCAGCTTCAGGAGCAAGGCCTTTTGGAAGAAGATGCCGAAGAACTCAGCATCCGCCGTATTATCGATGCCAAGGGTAAAAGCCGCAGTTATATCAATAATCAGGCAGCAACATTGGCGCAGCTGAAAGCCATCGGCGAGCAGTTAATCGATATTCACGGCCAAAATGCCCATCATTCGCTGAATCAAGAGTCTGCGCAACGCGAGTTGTTGGATGCGTTTGCCGGCAGCAAAGAGCAGGCAGAAACGGTCAAACAGCTTTATCAAAATTGGGTCAATGCGAAAAAGGCACTGCAAGACGCGCAAGAGCAGGCAGAAACCATGGCCATCGAACGCGAGCGTTTGGAATGGCAGTTTAATGAATTGAACCAATTGGAGCTCAAACCCAATGAATGGGAAACCTTAAGCCAAAGCCACGACAGCCTGGCGCATTCGGCCGAGTTGCTGCAAACCGCCGAACAAGTAGGCGACAGCATAGACGGAGACAACGGCATCCAACGTCAAATCTATCAATGCCAAAAATTACTGGGCAATCTGCAAAACATTGAGCCGCGCTTCGCCGAGAGTCTGAATATGTTGGCAAGTATTGAAGCAGAATTGGGTGAAATCAGTGCCAATATGCGCGATGTGGCCGGTCGCAGTGACATCGATCCTAATGAATTGGCCGCACAAGAAAGCCGCATGAGCGAATTGATGAGTATGGCGCGCAAATACCGCATTGAGCCGGAAGAGTTGCCGCAAAAGTTGGCAGAAATCGATGAGCGCCTGCAAAACCTGCAAGCGGCTGCCGATTTGGAAGCCTTGGAAAATACAGTCGCGCACAATCTTGCCGAATACCACGAAGCCGCGCATATTCTCTCCGCCATGCGCCATCAGGCAGCCGGCCGTTTGGGCGAAGAGACCACCGAGCATATGCAGCATTTGGCCATGAGAGGTGCACGTTTTGACATCGTCTTGTTGCCGTCTTCGCCGACCGCACATGGTCTGGAGCAGGTGCAATTCCAAGTGGCGGCGAATAAAGGCAATCCGTCCCGACCCTTGAACAAAGTGGCTTCCGGTGGCGAATTAGCGCGTATCAGCTTGGCTTTGCAAGTGGTTGCCAGCCAATATACGCAAGTGCCGACATTGATTTTTGACGAAGTGGATACCGGTATTGGTGGCGGAGTTGCTGAAATGGTCGGTAAAGCTTTGCGTGCCTTAGGTAAAAAACATCAAGTCTTGGCGGTAACCCATCTTCCTCAAGTCGCCTCTTGCGGTGAAAACCATTGGCAGGTACGCAAGCATAGTGAAGGGGAGCAAACCGTTAGCGAAATCAGCGTCTTGAAACATCATCAGCGCATTGAGGAAATCGCGCGTATGCTGGGTGGCGAAATCATTACCGATACCACACGCAGCCATGCCGCCGAACTCTTGCATCTGGCAGCCGCCTAAAAGCCTTAAGGCCGTCTGAAAATAGGATTCAGACGGCCTTTTCTATATTTTGCCACCTTTCAGGCAGGCAGAATACAAGGTATGATTATATCGTCTGTTTACAAGGAAATTTTGATGAAAGTCCTGTTTATCGCCGATCCGATGGCAAGTTTTAAAACCTATAAAGACACTACTTACGCCATGATGCGTGAAATGGCAAAGCGCGGTTGGCAGCTTTTTCATACCTTGAGCGGAGAGTTGTCCGTCCGTGAAGGCTTGGTGGTGGCTCAGGCAGCGGCATTTGAGTTTGTCGGCGCGAAGAATGATGACGATCACGAATGGTTTAAAGCAGAGGCAAAAGTTCAGACGGTCTTAAAAGATTTCGATGCGGTTATTATGCGCACTGATCCGCCGTTTGATATGCAATATCTGTATGCGACCCAGTTTTTAACTTTGGCACAGCAGCAGGGCGCAAAAGTGTTTAACAGCGGGCAGGCAATGCGCGATTTCAATGAGAAATTGGCGATTTTGAACTTCAGCCAGTTTACCGCGCCGACTTTGGTTACCACACGTTCCGCCGATGTCCGTGCCTTTTTGAAAGAACACGGCGATATCATCATCAAACCTTTGGACGGCATGGGCGGTATGGGCATTTTCCGCCTGACCGAATCCGACCCCAATATCGGCAGTATTTTGGAAACCCTGATGCAGCTTGATTCACGTACCATCATGGCGCAACGTTATATTCCTGAAATCGTACATGGCGACAAGCGCATTCTGATTATTGGTGGGGAAGTTGTTCCGTATGCTTTGGCGCGTATTCCGCAAAACGGAGAAACGCGCGGCAACTTGGCTGCCGGCGGTCGCGGCGTGGCACAGGAATTGAGCGAGCGCGACCGTGAAATTGCAGAAACCCTGGCGCCTGAATTGAAACGCCGCGGTATTTTGCTTGCCGGTTTGGATGTCATCGGTAGCAACCTGACCGAAGTCAACGTAACCAGCCCGACAGGCTTCCAAGAAATCATGAAGCAAAAAGATTTCGACGTTGCCGCCATGTTCGCAGATGCCGTGGCATCTTGGGCAAAACAATAAACCCAAAGGCCGTCTGAAAATTGACTTGACCGTTTCTTTTCAGACGGCCTTTTTATATTGAGTATATGATGAAAACATCTTCCTACGCATCTGAAAAAAAAGGAAAAAACGGCATTAAGCGCATCATCAATGCGTTTGGTTATTCCAAAGACGGACTGGCTGCCGCGTATCGTTATGAAAGCGCATTTCGCCAAGTTTTTTGGCTGAACCTGATTTTAATTGTCTTGGCTTTGTTCCTTGATTTCGGCCCGGTCACCAAAATGGTGCTTATTGTCGCATCGTTTATTTCACTGATTACCGAATTGTTTAATACCGCCATCGAGGCAGCTGTTGACCATACCTCTACTGAAAAACACGAGCTGGCCAAGCGTGCCAAAGATGCCGGTTCGGCCGCGCAACTGATGGCTTTGTTAATGTTATTTATTGTTTGGATTGTTGCATTAACTGCTTAGAAATGTGGTAATATGGTAATTCATTAGGATTAGATAGTATTACTTAATCTATATCAAAGTTTTCAGACGGCCTTCGGTTGTAAGATGAAAGCTGTATATCCCAGCCATGTGGCAAACATAAGGAGCAAAACATGAAAAAATTAATGGCAACCCTGATTCTGGCAGGCTTGGCAACTTCCGTATCTGCAGCCGGTATCCATATTGAAGACGGTTGGGCACGTTCTACCGTTGAAGGTATGAAAATGGGTGGCGCATTCATGAAAATCCACAACGATGAAGCTAAAAAAGACTTCTTGGTTGGCGGCAGCAGCCCGGTAGCCGAGCGTATCGAAGTACATACCCATGTAAACGACAACGGCGTAATGCGCATGCGCGAAGTTAAAGGCGGCATCCCGCTGGAAGCAAAAGGCGTAACCGAGCTGAAACCGGGCAGCTACCACGTTATGTTCATGGGTCTGAAAAAACCGCTGAAAGAAGGCGAAAAAGTACCTGTTACCCTGAAATTCAAAAATGCCAAACCTCAAACCGTACAACTGGAAGTGAAAACCGCACCGCAATCCGGCATGGATCACGGTCACGGTCATGATCACGGTGGCGCGCATCAACACTAATTGCTTGAATTTGCATATAAAGGCCGTCTGAAAGTCATTGGGCTTTCAGACGGCCTTTTCTGTCGTTAAATCAAAATGTGCTAAAATCACGCTTTAAAAAATGCATTTGAAACCCACATTCCCCTCATGAATACTACCAACACACCAACAAACATCATCGTCGGCCTCTCCGGCGGCGTCGATTCATCTGTTACCGCGGCCCTGCTCAAACAGCAAGGCCATCAAATCAGCGGCGTGTTCATGCAGAACTGGGAAGATGACGACAACGACGAATATTGCAGCATCAAACAAGACTCCTTTGATGCCATTGCCGTTGCCGATATCATCGGTATCGATATCGACATCGTCAATTTTGCCGCGCAATATAAAGACAATGTATTTGCCTATTTCCTCAAAGAATACAGCGCAGGCCGCACGCCAAACCCGGATGTATTGTGCAATGCCGAAATCAAATTCAAATGCTTTTTGGACTACGCCATCGAGCAGGGCGCCGATACCATTGCCACCGGACACTATGCCCGCAAAGAAGTTCGCAACGGTGTGCATTACCTGCTCAAAGGCTTGGATCAAAACAAAGACCAAAGCTATTTCCTGTACCGTCTCAAGCCTTTCCAACTCGAGCGCGCAATTTTCCCATTGGGCGAGTTGGAGAAGCCTGAAGTCCGCCGTCTTGCCGAAGAATTCAAATTACCGACTGCAACCAAAAAAGACAGTACCGGTATTTGCTTTATTGGTGAACGCCCGTTCCGCGAATTTCTGCAAAAATACCTGCCGACCAATAATGGCAAAATGGTTACCCCTGAAGGCAAAGTAGTCGGCGAACACGTCGGCTTGATGTTTTACACGCTGGGCCAACGCAAAGGCTTGGGTATCGGCGGCGCAGGCGAACCATGGTTTGTCGCGGCCAAGGATTTGACCAAAAACGAACTGATTGTCGTCCAAGGCCATGACCATCCTTTGCTTTATACGCAAAGCCTGGTGATGAACGATTTGAGTTTCACATTGCCCGAACGCCCGAAAGAAGGACGCTATACCTGCAAAACGCGCTACCGTATGGCTGACGCACCTTGTACGTTGCATTACTTGGATGATGAAACCATCGAGCTTGTCTTTGATGAGCCGCAATGGGCAGTAACGCCCGGACAATCTGCGGTACTGTACGACGGCGATGTGTGCTTGGGCGGCGGTATCATCATGTCCACCGACAAGCCTGTCATTATTACTGCTTAATAAAAGGGCCGTCTGAAAACGAAGCGGCGGATTGAATAAAGCCTTCAGACGGCCTTGATTCCAAAAAAACGACTAAATAAAAGACTGATCAATATGGAAAAACTCTGGCTCAAAAGCTATGAACAAGGCGTAAACCCTGAAATCGATATTTCTCAATACAGCTCCATCAGCGACGTATTCCGTCAAAGTATCGAGAAATTCGCGGATAAACCTGCTTTTCAAAACATGGGCAAAACGCTGACTTATGCCGAAGTGGGCAAGTTGGCGACCGATTTTGCGTCTTACCTGCAAAATGTATTGAAACTGCCGCGTGGTGAGCGTGTGGCGATTATGATGCCGAACGTTTTGCAATATCCGATTGCGCTTTTCGGTATTCTGCAGGCTGGTTTGGTAGCAGTGAATACTAATCCGCTTTATACGCCGCGCGAGTTGGAACATCAGTTGAAAGACAGCGGTGCGACAACGATTGTCGTGTTGGAGAACTTTGCCAATACGTTGGAGCTGGTGTTGCCGCGTACGCAAATCAAACATGTGATTGTCGCGTCGGTCGGCGAGATGTTCGGCATGATTAAAGGCGCGTTGATGAACTTCGTCATCCGCAAAGTGAAAAAAATGGTGCCGGAATACCGCATTCCCAATACCGTGACTTTTCAGACGGCCTTGAAGCAAGGTGCGGCCAATTCGTTCAAACCAGTCGAGTTGACGCGCGACGATACTGCCTTGCTGCAATATACAGGCGGCACGACCGGTTTGGCAAAAGGCGCCGTCCTCAGTCACGGCAATATCTGCGCCAATATGTTGCAGGCAAAAGAATGGATTAAAAACAGCCTGCACGAAGGCGAAGAAACGGTCATTGCCGCGTTGCCGCTGTATCATATCTTTGCCTTGACGGTGAACCTGATGATCTTTGCGAATACCGGTTCTAAAATCATCCTGATTACCAATCCGCGCGACATGAAAGGATTTGTTGGTGAATTGAAAAAAGAGCGCATCAGCGTGTTTATTGGTGTGAATACCCTGTTTAATGCGATGGTCAACCGTCCAGATTTTGCCGAAGTCGATTTTTCCCGTTTGAAGCTGACTTTGGGTGGCGGTATGGCAACGCAAAGAGCCGTGGCGGAAAAATGGAAAAAAATCACCGGTACGCCGATTGTGGAAGCCTATGGCTTGACCGAAGCCAGCCCGGGCGTATGTTGTAATCCTTTGAATATTGAAGCTTACAGCGGCGGTATCGGTCTGCCTGTTCCTTCAACTGAGATAGAATTGCGTGATGCAAACGGCAAAGAAGTGCCTATCGGACAACCGGGCGAATTGTGGGTACGCGGTCCGCAAGTGATGAAAGGCTATTGGAACCGTCCTGAAGAAACTGTCAAAGCAATCGATGCGCGCGGCTTTTTGGAGACCGGCGATATTGCCGTGATGGATGAAAAAGGCTGGCTGAAGCTGGTGGATCGCAAAAAAGATTTGATTGTGGTATCCGGTTTCAATGTGTATCCGAACGAAATCGAAGAAGTGGTGGCTAGCAATGACAAGGTTTTGGAAGTCGCCTGTATCGGCGTGAAAAGTGAGAAAACCGGCGAGGCGATTAAGGTCTTCGTCGTACGCAAAGACCCGTCTTTGACCAAGGAAGAACTGATCGATTTCTGCCGCAAAGAACTGACGGCGTATAAAGTGCCGAAAGACATCGAATTCCGCGACGAGTTGCCAAAATCCAACGTTGGCAAAATCCTGCGCCGCGAGCTGCGCTGATATATAGAATCAGTATGATAAGGCCGTCTGAAAACGCTGTTTTCAGACGGCCTGAAGCTTTTGCCGTTTGCCAGAATATGCTGCTTCAAGTTAAAATCACACATTCCAACATGGGTATCACATCATGACTAAATTTATTTTCGTAACCGGCGGCGTTGTATCTTCTTTGGGTAAAGGTATCGCCGCCGCTTCTATTGCTACTATTCTCGAGTCGCGTGGCTTGAACGTGACCATGCTTAAGCTCGACCCGTATATCAACGTTGACCCAGGTACCATGAGCCCGTTTCAACACGGCGAAGTATTCGTTACCGATGACGGCGCGGAAACCGACCTCGACCTCGGTCACTACGAGCGTTTCATCAACGCCACCATGACCCGCCGCAACAGCTTCAGTACCGGCCAAGTCTATGAAAACGTGATTGCCAAAGAGCGTCGTGGCGACTATTTGGGCGGTACCGTACAAGTGATTCCGCACATTACCGATGAAATCAAACGCCGTATCCATGAGGGCGCAGCCGGTTATGATGTGGCGATTGTCGAAATCGGCGGTACAGTCGGCGATATCGAATCGTTGCCTTTCTTGGAAGCCATCCGCCAAATGCGCAGCCAGCTCGGCCGCAACAATACATTGTTTGCCCATCTGAGCTATGTTCCTTACATTGCTGCTGCCGGTGAAATCAAAACCAAACCGACCCAGCATACCGTTAAAGAAATGTTGAGCATCGGTTTGCAACCGGACATCCTGATCTGCCGTATGGACAGAGAAATGCCTGCGGACGAGCGCCGTAAGATTGCATTGTTCTGTAACGTTGAAGAACGTGCCATCGTGGGCAGCTACGATGTGGACAGCATTTACGAATGTCCTGAAATGCTGCATAACCAAGGCATCGACAGCATTATTACCGAGCAGCTCCAACTGAATGTCAAACAAGCCGATTTGACCGAATGGAAGAAAATCGTTCACGCGATTCGAAATCCGAAACATATCGTCAAAATCGCGATGGTCGGCAAATACGTTGATTTGACCGAGTCCTACAAATCATTGATCGAAGCCCTGAAACATGCCGGTATTCACACTGAAACCGACGTACAAATTACCTTTGTCGACAGCGAAAGCATCGAGAAGGGCAATGGTGACGTTTCCATGCTCAAAGGCATGGACGCGATTTTGGTGCCGGGAGGCTTCGGTTCACGCGGCGTGGAAGGCAAAATTGCCGCCGTACGCTATGCGCGTGAAAACAACGTACCATACTTGGGTATCTGCTTGGGCATGCAAATCGCCCTGATCGAATACGCCCGTGATGTTGCAGGCTTGAAGGGTGCGAACTCTACCGAGTTTGACTTGAAATGCGCCGCACCTGTCGTTGCCCTGATTGACGAATGGCAAACTGCCGACGGCAGTGTAGAAACCCGTGACGAATCTGCCGATTTGGGCGGCACCATGCGTTTGGGTGCGCAAGAAGTTGACCTCAAACCGGGCAGCCTTGCCGCAAAAATCTACGGCAGCGAACATATCCGCGAACGCCATCGCCACCGCTACGAAGTTAACAACAATTATGTTCCTCAGTTGGAAAAAGCCGGTTTGGTCATCGGCGGCGTATCCGCAGGCCGCGAGCGTTTGGTTGAAACCATCGAATTGCCAAATCATCCTTGGTTCTTCGCGTGTCAGTTCCATCCGGAATTTACTTCCAATCCGCGCAAAGGCCATCCTTTGTTCAGCGCGTTTGTGAAAGCTGCGTTGGGTAACAAAAAAGCCTGATTGATGTGATTGAAAAAGCACCCGTTATCCGGGTGCTTTTTTGTTTTCAGACGGCCTTAGAAGTTATTTGTCTTCATTGACTTCGCGGTCGTTCAAAGGTTGTACGGGACGGTTGTTTTCGCCGCCGATAATGTCGCGCATGGCTTTAAACTGTGCCGCATCTGCCTGAACCGGAGTTTTTAAGACAACCCAAGTAACGTTTTCGCTGCAAGGCGGCGTTGTCAGCGAGCCTTTCAGTTGGAAGGACTTGCTATCTTTAGGCAGCAGGGCTTGGATATTCAGGTTTTTCAACGCTACGGATTCGCCCGCTTTCAGTTTTTTGGCTGTGAGTGCGGATAAGGCAGGATTGTTTTTGCCCGGTTTAAATACAGAGCCGATGACTGCCAAAGTACCGTCTTCGGCTTGATGGACGAAATGCGCTTCCATTGGGAAATGTTTGCCTTTGAAAGTATGTTCGCTCGGTGTATGGAAGTGGAATTGTTTGAAGGTATAGGTTTTACCGTTAATCACGATGGTTTGGGCCTTGCCTTGCGGCGTGGCTTGAAGGGTATGGCCGTTATTTTCTACTTTGTAGTCGGCGACGTTGTAACGGTATGCCGGTTGTTTGCCTTTTACTGCTTTTGTTGTGGAGAAATCCACTGGAGATTGCTGTTTGCCTGTTTTGCAGACAGCAAAGTCTTCACTCAAATCACCCCAGTGTGCAGCATCGTTTTCACCTGTGTAAGACCAATGTGCATGATGGGTTTCGGCGGATACCGTTGCAGTAGAGACAGCCATTAGCAAAGATAAAAAGAGATGTTTGTTCAACATAAAGGACTCCTATTTATTTATATTAGGTAAAAGGAAAAATTTATACCAAATAAATTATTGATATAAAAAAGTTTCTTTATAAGAAGAAAGTTAATGATAGTGATAATTTGGGAATATTGGGTTGATATATGGCAAACATTTATCAAGCAATCATTTTTGATTAAATGATTACAATAATAGGGATAATTGTCCTTGCCATGACTTTGAATGGGAGAGGCCGTCTGAAATTTTTTTCAGACGGCCTGTTTATTTAAAAATGTTGTAAAAAGTCTAAACTCTAATGAATAAAAGTGTCTATCAAGATGAAAGTAGTTGTTTGTAGCGTTGGAAAACATTAATATTGCTAAACGTGTTTTCACGAGATTTTAACTTTGTTTTGGAGAGATTAATGAAAAAATCGATTATCGCTTTGGTTATTGCCGGTTTGCCGCTGGCTGCCTCTGCAGAAGTGATTCTGTATGGTCAAATCAAAAGCAGCGTGACCGTCGGTCAAGTAAAAATCAAAGGTGATGCAGGTTCTGAAACCAGCTCTACCGCAACCAGCATCAATGACAATACTTCCCGTATCGGTTTCAAAGGCAGCGAAAACCTCGGTGGCGATTTGAAAGCCATTTGGCAAGTTGAACAAAAAACGGCCATTACCGGCGGTTCACAAGGTTTTGCCACTCGTGATTCCTTCATCGGTTTGCAAGGTAAATTCGGTAAAGTCCGTGCCGGTAAACTCAGCAATATGCTGAACGAAATGGATACCATCGATCCATGGATGTACAAAACCAATGCCGCAGGCTTGGGCATCTTTACCCGTACCGGCAACCGTAATGCCGCTGTACGCTACGACAGCCCGGATTTTGGCGGATTCAAATTCAACGTGTCTTACGCACCGCGCGACAACCGCAATCCTTTAGACAAATACACGCACACCAAAGCAGCCAAAGACCAATACACCGGCGGCGTGAGCTTCTCTAAAAACGGCTTTACTGCCAATGCGGCTTACGGCCACTACAACGGCGCGTACACCGACAATTCTGGCAAAGTCAAAGCGGCACAAATCGCCAAAGTTGAAACTTATTACGACAAAGACAATCTCTTTGTCGGTGGCGGCGTACACTATGCCAAAGGCCATGAGACAGCCAACGAATATTTAGGTTATTTCACCGATGATTTTAATAAGTACAAAGGCACTGTTATTATTACTGATTCAGGCAAATCAGAAGCCGTGAAAGTGGTTGATGCAGCGGTAACTGTCGGCTACAAATTGGGCAATGTCACCCCACGCATTACTTACGCGCACGGCTGGCCTGCCAAGGGCGTGAACAGCGGCGAGAAATTGGTGGATAAATTCGACCAAGTTGTCGTCGGCGGTCAATATACCTTCAGCAAACGCACCGGCGTAGTTGCCCAACTGGCGTATCTGAAAGTCGGCAACAAAACCCGTCTGACTGCAGCCAACAAAGGCGGCGTTGAACAAAAAGCTGCTTCTGTGGGCCTGTATCACAAATTCTAAGCCGTCTTGAAAGACAAGGCCGTCTGAAAAATTTCAGACGGCCTTTTTCTTGATTAAAGCAGTTTATTTGTCGTGGTTGGTCAGCGTTGTACCGTGACGGCCGCCGCGTTCTTTCAAACGTTGTACCAAGCCTTCGACCGTTGTCGGCATACCGTCGATACAGAATGCCTGATACAGGGCGGTGTGCAGGGCGTCGTTGCGGCTGAACGCATTGCCGATCAGCTTCCAATCGCCTTTGCGCGGCTCGATCCAGCGGTGATTTACTGTGTCGCCGTAAGCGAATACTTTGTAAGACGAACGCTTGTCGTTGCTGTAAGTAAAGGACGTGCGGGCGCAATAGAGGCCTTCGACGGAGAGGTTGTCGTAGCCTTTGTCGGAGCGCACGTTTAAGATGTAGCGGATGCTGTTGTCCGGCGCAGGCATGATTTGCAGGCTGCTGAGCAGGATTTTGGGCTGCTTGCCGTAGGTTTCGTTGACATAGAGGTCGAACCAATCGCCCGATTGGGTATCGGGCAGGGGCGGCAACTCGGCTTTGTGTTCTTTAAATTCGCGTGCGGCAACTTCTTCAGGGCTTTCCTGATAACGCGTGTTGGTCAGCGTATCCTTTTGGCTGAAACCCAAAGCAAATGCTTGAGTCGCGGCAAGGCTGAGAGCGAGAAGGGCAAAACGGCGCATAGACAGCTCCAAAGTGAAAAACGGCTTTATTTTATGGGCTTGCAGGGTGGGGTGCAAGTAAGTGCGGTATAATTGACGTTAATTCTGATTAATATGACGAGTTTTCATCATGAATACACAAATTCTGGATGTCATCGGTTTGAAATGCCCGCTGCCGATTTTGTGTGCCAAAAAAGCTTTGGCGCAAATGCAGGAAGGCGAAGTGCTGACCGTATTGGCCACCGATGGCGGCGCGCCCGGCGATTTTGAAGCGTTTTGCCGTCAGACCGGACATGTTTTGTTGGAATCGAGCGAGGCCGACGGCGTGTTTAAGCTGGTGTTGAAGCACAAATAAAGGCCGTCTGAAATGTCTAAAGCCGTCGCGTTGTCTGCCGCTGTATTGGCTGTCTGCCTGAGTGCATGCGGCAATGAAGGCGTTTCGCCGCAGAACGCTGCCGATTATGCTCAAAATGTAACCGACTTGTTCCGCCAAAGCTGCGTGGCCGCAGACGGTGATGCCACTCTTGTCGGCGAGTTTGCCAATGCCAACAAACTGGTTTTATTGTCGAAAAAAGATATTGCCGATTTGCCTGCCGGAATGATGGATTTGGAGGCATTAAGCATTTGGAAGAAAACGGAAAACGGCACGGATTATTATTTGAGCCTGACTGAAGACAGTTGCAGCGTGCGCACGGCTAAAGCCGACGACCATCTGATTTTCAAACAATTTTTGGCTTTGGCAGAAAATCCGCCGCAAGGTTTGAACGCTGAATTGCGTGCCGATAATTTGGCGGAAACCCCGTTGCCTATGCGTCAGATTTCCTACGCATGGCGCGCATCCGGCAGTCCGAAAGAAACCTTGCTGACCGTTAAAACAACGTCGTCCGAGCATTTTCCGGTACAGGCTGTTTTTTATTTGACCCATCATTCTTACGACAATAAGGCCCCCGTTTTGCCTTAGGCCGGTTGACGATTGAAAAACATCAAATTAATAGAAACCGTTACCGCCGAATAAAGGCCGTCTGAAACATTATCAAACCAAACCACTCGAAAGTAAGCTATGCAAACCCTGACCATCATCCGCCCCGACGATATGCACTTACACCTGCGCGATGGTGACGCGCTCAAAGCCGTTGCCCCGTACACCGCCCGACAAATGGGCCGCGCGGTTATCATGCCCAACCTGAAGCCGCCCGTCGTCAGCGTTGCCGATGCCCAAGCATACAAAGAGCGCATTATGGCCGCCCTGCCCGAAGGCAGCGCCTTCCAGCCGTTGATGACGCTTTATTTGACCGACAACGCCACTCCCGAACTCGTGCGTGAAGCCAAGGCTGCCGGTATTGTGGCTTTCAAACTCTATCCTGCAGGCGCGACCACCAATTCCGATTCGGGCGTGACCGACTTGTTTAAGCTGATTCCTGTGTTGGAAGAAATGGCAAAACAGGGTATTTTGTTCTTGGTTCACGGCGAAGTGACCAATTCTGAAATTGATATTTTCGACCGCGAGGCCGCCTTTATTGAGCGCGTGATGAAGCCGGTTTTGGCGCAAGTGCCAAACCTCAAGGTCGTGTTCGAACACATCACCACTGCCGAAGCAGCCCGACTGGTATTGGAAGCCGGCGATAATGTGGCCGCGTCTGTGACGCCGCAACACTTGCTGCTCAACCGCAACGACCTTTTGGTCGGAGGCGTGCGCCCTCATCATTTCTGCTTGCCGGTTCTCAAACGCGAAACCCACCGTCAGGCTTTGGTTGCCGCTGTTACCGGCGATAAGGCGCACAAATTCTTCCTCGGCACGGATTCTGCACCACATGCCAAAACTGCCAAAGAAAATGCTTGCGGTTGCGCCGGTATGTTCAGCGCGATGACCGCTATCGAGCTTTATGCCGAAGTGTTTGAGAAAGCAGGCGCGCTGGACAAACTGGAAGCCTTTGCTTCTAAAAACGGCCCACGTTTCTACGGTCTGCCTGAAAATATCGATACCATCACATTGGTCAAACAAACGCAAACCGTTCCTGCCAGCGTACCTTACGGCGATGGCGAGCTTGTACCGATGAGGGCTGGCGGCGAGATTGAATGGACGGTGCAATATTAAATTTGCCGTCAATAAGGCATAAAAAGAAACAACCTGCTTGAAAGGGCAGGTTGTTTTTTATTGTCGTTCAGACGGCCTGTTATGGGGAGGGAAGACAGACAAGGCCGTCTGAAAACCGGATTATATTGTGTGTTTAGTCGGTCAACATGGGTTTCAGCACTTCCCAAGCCTGCGGCAGTTGGGTAAAGCCGTCCGAAGCCATCAAATGGCCGCCTTCGGGGATATGGGTAACAGGGCTTTTAAGTTTGGCCGCCATGTCCAAAGTCAATTCAGGCGGAACATGGGTGTCGTTGTCGGAAACCAGGCAGTGTTTGGGCATGTCGATTTTGCGCAGGATGTCGAAATTTGGGGACGCTGCTTTAATGTAGGCATCGAGCGCGGGCAGGGGCGGCAACGTATCGGTAAAACCGGCAGCAAGCAGCAGGCCGCCGATTTTTTGCGGCTGTTGGCGGCTGAGGAAGTGAAGGAGGGTAATGCAACCGAGGCTGTGGCCGACTAGGAAGGTATGGGCATCGGGCTTGCCGATGTGCTGGTCAAGGGTAAACTGCCACGCGGTCGTGCTTGGTTTGTCGGGATTGGGCATGGCAAGGGAGATTGCTTGTGCGCCGGTACTTTTGATTTGGGCGCAAAGCCAGTCAAACCAGTTGCCGTGCGGATTGCCTTCAAAGCCATGTACGATATAAACGCGTCGATTCATGTTTCTCCTCCTTCAGACGGCCTGAGATTTTTGTCTAAATCTCTGCCTGTAAGCATTCATTATACCATGTTTGTTTATGTTTTATTGTTTGTTGCTTTGTAAGGATGATTGATTAAGCTTTTGTTGTTAAATGATATTTGCAAGAATAATAAAGCAAACAACACGGCAGTGGCGGATGGCTTTGCCGTGTTGTTCGGGTTTGAAATATATGGGCCGTCTGAAAAATCGGTTTAGAAATAGCCTTGTTTTTTACGCTCTTCCATTGCCGCTTCCGATACGCGGTCGTCCATGCGCGTGGCGCTGCGTTCGGAAATGGTCGCGGCGGCGGTTTCGGCAATGATGTCTTCCGGCGTGGCGGCGGTGCTGGCAACCGGGCAGGTGCAGGAAATATCGCCGACGGTGCGGAAGCGGACATCGCGGATTTGGGCAACTTCGCCTTCGCGTTTTGGGGTCAACGGGGTAACGGGAACGAGCAGGCCGTTTCGTTCGACAACTTCGCGTTTGTGGGTGTAATAAATCGGCGGCAGGGCGAGTTTTTCGCGTGCGATGTATTGCCAGATGTCCAATTCCGTCCAGTTAGAAATCGGGAACACGCGCATGTTTTCGCCTTGGAACAGGCGCGTATTGTAGAGCGACCATAATTCGGGACGTTGGTTTTTAGGATCCCATTGGCCGAACTCGTCGCGGAAAGAGAAGATGCGTTCTTTGGCGCGTGCTTTTTCTTCATCGCGGCGTGCGCCGCCCATCAGCGCATCAAAGCCTTGTTCTTCGATGGTTTCAACCAGCGTAACGGCTTGTGCGGCATTGCGTGAATCGGTTTCGCGGCGCAAGACGACGCTGCCTTTGCGGATGGATTCTTCGACGCTGCCGACCACAAGTTGTATGCCGGTACGCGCGACTGTATCGTCGCGAAACTGGATGACTTCGGGGTAGTTGTGGCCGGTATTGACGTGTAGGAGTTTGAACGGTAGCTTCAGCGGGCGGCCTTCGATTTGGAAGGCTTTGACGGCAAGCGCCAGCAATACGACGGAGTCTTTGCCGCCGGAGAACAGCAAGGCCGGATTTTGGGCATTGGCAATGACTTCGCGGATGATGTAGATAGACTCGGCTTCGAGCCAGTCGAGGTGGTGGTTTTGGATAGACATTTTTTTCTCTCTTTGCAACCTTGACGACAGTCGATACTTTAGTGAGGCCGTCTGAAAAAGGGAAAGAATGGTTTGTTTGTTGCAAAGATGTTTTTGTTATATTGCAAGGCCGTATTTTTCAGACGGCCTTTGCGCTTTAACTTATTTTTAACCCGATTTCTCTGACGAAGTGCCTGTCTTAGCGTACACTTTGGTCTTTTAGAAATGAGAATGGTTTATGTATCACGGCGAGAGATTTAATGCGTACAGCCATTTGGCCGGTTTCTTGTTGGCGGTGGCGGCGTTGGTGCTGATGCTGGTGAAAGCGGTGGAATCGGCGGACGGCTATCGGATTGCCGGTGCACTGACTTACGGAGTCTGCCTGCTGCTCCTGTATTTGGGTTCAACCTTATACCACAGTATTCCGCAGCCGAAGGCCAAGGCGATTTTGCAAAAGGTCGATCATTGCATGATTTATCTTTTGATTGCTGGCAGCTATACGCCGTTTACGCTGATTACCCTTCACGGTGGCTGGGGCTGGTCGCTTTTCGGCGTGTCGTGGGGGCTGGCTTTGCTGGGCATTGTTCAGGAGCTGACGATTGGGCGCAAAAGCGAGAAGCGGCTGCTGTCAATGGTGATTTATGTGTTGATGGGCTGGCTGATTGTGGTGGCGGTATGGCCGCTGATACAGTCGCTTTCAGCCGGTGGGCTGTTTTGGCTGGTGTTGGGCGGCGTATTGTATAGCGTGGGGATTTATTGGTTTATCAACGATACGAAAATCCGCCACGGCCACGGTATCTGGCACTTGTTTGTCTTGGCAGGCAGTTTGACGCAATTTATCAGCATTTATTTTTATGTGTTGTAGTTTCAGACGGCCTGAGACCTTTGCAATAACATAGGTTACTAAAATTTTATGCTCAATCTCATTTTCAAAATGCAAAACCTTTCTGATTTTTCCTACTTTTTGCTCAATATTAGGAGGGTTTTAGTCAATTGAAAATTTTTTGGCGCATTTTTATGCGTCAAATTTCGTTAACAGACTATTTTTGCAAAGGTCTCGGCCTGAAATAAAAAACCTCTCAGGTTGACTGAGAGGTTTTTGTTTGTCGTTAATCAGGGTTTTTGTCGTGAAATTCGTGGAATTCGTAGTTGTAGGTCAACTCTTTGCCGGCTTTGGTTTGCGCCAGATAATCGTCGTAAACCGCACGGATTTCCTTACGCAGCAGGAAGAGGGCAATTAAGTTCGGCAAGACCATAAAGCCGTTGAACATATCGGACATACTCCAAACCAAATCCACTTTGCCCAAGGTACCCAGTACGATGGCCACCAAAACCAGTGCGCGGTAGATGCCCAAGTGTTTGCCGCGGAACAGGAAGCGGATATTGGATTCGCCGAAGTAGTACCAGCCGATGATGGTGGTAAAGGCGAAGAAAGTCAGACAGACGGCGAGCAGTTGCGAACCGAAACCTGGGAAGGCTTTGTTAAACGCCAATTGGGTAACCGCAGCGCCGGTTTCGCCGGATAAGTTAGCGTCGGTCAGCAGGATAATCAGCGCGGTTGCCGTGCAGACCATCAGCGTATCGATAAAGATACCGATAAACGCGGCCATACCTTGTTGCACAGGGTGTTTGACGTTGGCGGTCGCATGAGCGTGCGGGGTCGAACCCATACCGGCTTCATTGGAAAACAGGCCGCGTGCCACACCGAAGCGGACTGCCTCGCGCATACCGATACCGGCCGCACCGCCCAATACCGCTTCAGGATTGAAGGCGGCGACAAAGATACTGTGGAACATCGGGATGATGTGGTCGGAGAATTTGAACAAAATAATCACGGCACACAAGATGTAAATTACCGCCATAAATGGCACGACAAATTGCGCGATACCGGCAATGCGGTTGATGCCGCCGATGATGATCAGGCCGGCGAATACCGCCAAAGCAATGCCGACAGCCATCGGAGGAATATCGAAAGCCAAATTCATGGCAGAGGCGATGGAGTTGGATTGGGTTGCGTTACCGATGAAACCCAGAGCGATAATCAAGGCAATGGAGAAAAAGCCGGACAGGAAACGCGCCGCGCCACGGCCGATTTTCGGGGTCAGGCCGTGCGTGATGTAAAACGCAGGGCCACCGATGTATTTGCCGTGGCTGACCACGCGGTATTTTTGCGCCAAAACGGCTTCTGCAAAAATGGTAGACATGCCCAAAATGGCAGACAACCACATCCAAAAGATGGCCCCCGGACCGCCGGCAGTAATCGCAGTGGCGACACCGGCAACGTTACCGGTACCGATTTGCGCGGAAATCGCTACGGCAAGCGCTTGAAATTGAGACAGGGATTTGCCTTCGTGGTCTTTGTCTTTTTTGCTGAACAGGCCGCCGAAAACGGCTTTGAAACCCGCCCCCAATTTGGTTACTTGCGGCGCGCCCAAGTACAGGGTAAAAAACAGGCCGATACCGATTAAGGCATAAATCAGCAGGTAGTCCCAAAGAACCTGATTGACTGCACCCACCAGAGCAGACAATATTTCTTCCATAATAAAACCTTTAATAAAAACAATAAAAATAAAATGATACGGGTAACTACTCCCACTCATTTTTCATGGTTGGCAACATCGGCGAGCAGGCCGTTTTGCCATTCGATACCGGTTAAGTTGTTAACAATTTTGACCGGTTTTGTCATCATACCGTAAACCTTCGTGAATTAAAACGAAAAACTGACAAAGGGTTGCCGCAAATGTGCTTCTTTATTTAAAAAAGGTTTTTTTGTTTTCAGACGGCCTTTTTTTGCAAATGTTTGGGCCGTCTGAATATTTTGGCTAAAGGCAACTTATGATAAAATGCACGCCTTACAAATGAAGCAAATTCCGCCTCAACGCGTGAAAAAACGAAAGGAATCAACATGGCAGGCCATAGTAAGTGGGCAAATATCCAACACAAAAAAGCCCGACAAGATGCCAAACGCGGCAAAATCTTCACCCGTTTGATTAAAGAAATTACCGTTGCTGCCCGTATGGGCGGCGGCGACCCCGGCGCAAATCCGCGCCTGCGCCTGGCTTTGGAAAAAGCTGCTGAAAACAATATGCCTAAAGACAACGTGCAACGTGCCATCGACAAAGGTACGGGCAATCTGGAAGGCGTGGAATACATCGAGTTGCGTTACGAAGGCTACGGCATCGGCGGCGCGGCTTTGATGGTGGATTGCCTGACCGACAACAAAACCCGTACCGTTGCCGATGTGCGCCATGCGTTCACTAAAAACGGCGGTAATTTGGGTACCGACGGCTGCGTAGCGTTCAACTTCGTTCATCAAGGCTATTTGGTGTTTGAACCGGGCGTTGACGAAGATGCGCTGATGGAAGCGGCTTTGGAAGCCGGTGCGGAAGATGTCATCACCAACGACGACGGTTCCATCGAAGTGATTACCGCGCCGAACGACTGGGCAGGTGTGAAATCGGCTTTGGAAGCGGCAGGTTACAAATCTGTTGACGGCGACGTTACCATGCGCGCCCAAAACGAAACCGAGTTGAGTGGCGAAGATGCGGTTAAGATGCAAAAACTGATTGACGCATTGGAAGATTTGGACGACGTACAAGACGTTTACACTTCTGCCGTGTTGAATCTGGACTAAACAGTTTGAAGAACAAAAGGCCGGCGGATTCGCATTTGAAGTGCAACTTT